>JAYTGH010000001.1:0-8248 GCA_043733645.1 Flavobacterium sp.
AAGTTCATCATATAGCTATGCAATGAAGGTTTTTATTTTGATGCTACAAAGAAACTGTTTTTTTTAACGCAAGTAAACTCGAATTAACAAAAATTTTCAAACATGATAACGGGTTAATATCAAGTTTATTGTGTTTCAAGTTGGATTGATTTTAAAGTTAGTTTTTAATTTTTATCGCCATTTATTTGTGTAAACTAAAATTTGTTTTAAATTTGCACTCGCGTTAAGCAAAACGGCAGTTTCACGGAACTCCGCTGATACTATTGCTTAGTGAAGTAAAGCTGGTCTATGGTGTAATGGTAACACAACTGTTTTTGGTGCAGTCTTTCAAGGTTCGAGTCCTTGTAGACCAACAAAAAAATCCTCTCAATTTGAGAGGATTTTTTGTTTTATATCAGTTTGGTTTTTTAGATTTTAAAAGTAACTACTGGTCGCAATGCGTGGTTTACCAAGTCTTCACTAATGCTTCCATTAAAAAAGTGTGAAAGTCCTTTTCTGCCGTGTGTGCTAACACCTATTAAATCGGCATCAATATGGTCTGCAAAATGCAATATTCCGTTTTCAACACTTACATCATTGTAAATATTGACAGTATATTTATTGATGGTGAAATTAGAAACAAAATTTTTCATGATTTCTTCTGCAACATGAGTAGGTTTAAAAGTACTAGGCGTATTAATCATGGCTAATTCTAATTCAGCTCCAAATTTGTTAGCGAACTCAACTACTTTGGCAAAAGGTTTTTTTATCTCATCTGTAAAGTCAGAAGCAAAAACAAACTTATTTACATTAAATTCAACAATATCTTTTTTAATAATTAAAACAGGTGCTTGTGAATAGCGCACTACTTTTTCCGCATTCGAACCAATAAACATTTCTTTAAAGCCACTTGCGCCATGTGAACCCATTACTATTAAATCGATATCATTTTTTTCACTAACTTTAAGTATTCCTTCAAAAGCCAATTCAAATTGAATGACTTCAGAAACTTTTAACCCTTCCAGACATTCATCATCCATTAATTCTTCCAATCTGTTGATAGCTGAATTTTTAAAAAGCATTATTTCAGGCAAAATATGACCGCTTCCTATGGCATCACCAGCCTGATGAGGTAATTCTAACATGTGTAATAAAATAATTTCACCACCATTTTTTTTAGCAATTTGTGAAGCCACTTTTAAAGCGTAATAGGCATGGTTTGAGAAGTCTGTAGGCACTAAGATTTTTTTCATAATAAAAAGTAAATTTTGGATTGTAATTATATACAATAAAGGTATTATTTTTTTTTGAATCAACAATGCTTTTTGATTTATAAAAAAATAACTATATTTGCACCGTTATTTACTATTCAAAACTAAATAATGAGGGAAGCAATGCTTCCCTCTTTTTATACAACTATGGCATTTAAAGATAAAATTTCGGATTTACTAGAGGAAGCATTAAAGGAAAAACCTTCTTTGTTTTTGGTCGATTTAACAGTTACCGAAACATTAAAAGTAATAGTAACTTTAGATGGAGATAATGGTGTAAATTTGCAAGATTGTATCGATATAAGTCGGGCGATTGACACTAATTTAGACCGAGAAGAACAGGATTACGCATTGGAAGTAGCTTCGGCTGGAGTTTCCACACCTTTAAAACTGGTTAGACAATATCGAAAAAATATTGGAAGAACATTGAAGGTAAAGACAACTACCGAAACTATAGAAGCACTATTAGAGCAGGTTTCAGATGAAAGCATTGTGCTTTCCTGGACGGCAAGAGAACCAAAGAAAATAGGAAAAGGAAAAGAAACGGTCGAACACAAACGCGAGATTCCTTATTCAGAGATAAAAGAAGCAATTGTTACAATAATATTTAATTAAATTAGGCATGGAGAATATTGCATTAATCGATTCGTTTTCAGAGTTTAAAGACGATAAACTTATTGATCGAGTAACGCTTATGGCGATTTTGGAAGATGTATTTAGAAACGCATTGAAAAAGAAATATGGTTCTGATGATAACTTTGATATCATTATCAATCCTGATAAAGGGGATATGGAAATCTGGAGAAGAAGAGTAATCGTTGCTGACGATGATCTAGATCTAGAAAATGAAGAAATCACATTAACAGAAGCAAGAAAAATTGAAGCCGATTTTGAAATAGGTGAAGAAGTTTCTGAAGAAGTAAAGTTGATTGATTTAGGAAGAAGAGCTATTTTAGCTTTACGCCAGAACTTAATTTCTAAAATTCACGAGCACGATAACACCAATCTTTACAAACAATTTAAAGATTTAATAGGCGAAATTTATACTGCCGAAGTACACCATGTGCGTCCGAGAGTAGTAATTTTGATTGATGACGAAGGAAATGAAATTGTTTTACCTAAAGAAAAACAAATTCCATCTGACTTTTTCCGTAAAGGAGACAACGTTCGCGGAATCATTGAAAGCGTTGAGTTGAAAGGAAATAAACCTCAAATTATCATGTCGAGAACGGCAGATAAATTCTTGGAAAAATTATTCGAACAAGAAATTCCGGAAGTTTTTGATGGTTTAATTATGATTAAAAACGTAGTGAGAATTCCAGGTGAAAAAGCAAAAGTAGCTGTAGATTCTTATGATGACAGAATTGATCCTGTTGGAGCCTGTGTTGGTATGAAAGGTTCAAGAATTCACGGAATTGTTCGCGAATTAGGAAACGAAAATATCGACGTAATCAATTATACAACTAATCTACAATTATACATCACAAGAGCATTAAGCCCTGCAAAAGTATCTTCGGTTAAAATTGATGAAGAGAAAAAAAGAGCTGAAGTTTTCTTGAAATTAGAAGAAGTTTCAAAAGCAATTGGTCGTGGTGGGCACAACATCAAATTAGCCGGACTTTTAACAGGTTACGAATTAGACGTAATCAGAGAAGGGGCTGCTATTGAAGAAGATGATGTTGAATTAACAGAGTTCTCAGACGAAATCGATGGTTGGGTAATCGACGAATTTGCAAAAATCGGATTGGATACGGCAAGAAGTATTTTGAATCAGGATGTTGCTGATTTAGTGAGAAGAACCGATTTAGAAGAAGAAACCATTTTAGAAGTAATAAGAATATTGAAAGAAGAGTTTCAGGACTAATCTTTTAACCCAAAATAGATAACATTAATAAGATTTTATGTCTGAAGGAAATATTAGAATTAATAAAGTTTTAAGGGAATTAAATATTTCTTTGGAAAGAGCTGTGGATTATCTTAAAGATAAGGGAATTGTAATTGAGGCAAGTCCAAACACAAAAGTTTCCGATGATATATATTCTATTCTTTGCGGACAATTTGCCGGCGACAAAGGGAATAAAGAAGCTTCAAAAGGTGTAAGCGAAGAAATCAGAAAAGAAAAAGAAGCACTTCGAGTTGAAAGAGAAAAAGAAATCGAAGACAAACGCAAACAAGACGAAGAGCGCCAACAGCAACAAGAGTTGATTAAAGCGAAAGCAACGGTAATTGCACCAAAACAAGTTGGAAAAATTGATTTAAACCCAAAAGCACCAGCTACTCCGGTTCAACCACCAAAACCTGCTCAAGAAGCAAAACCATTCGTCGGCTCGAGCAACAGCGAACAGGCGAAGCAAAAGAAAGAAGTCGTTGCAAAGAAAGAAGCTCCAGCACCAGCAGCTGTTCCAAAAGAAGAAAAAGTTGTTGTGCCAGTTGCTGAAGAAGCAATCGATGAAACACATACAACACAATATCAAGCTCTTACTGGCCCGGTATTAACAGGGCAAACAATAGATTTAGCGCAATTTAATAAACCCAAAAAGAAAAAAGAGGAGTTTAAAAAAGATACTAATAAACCTGCAACTCCGGCAACTGGGCAAACTGCTCAACAAGCTGCGAATGCGAATGCCAATAAGAATAAAAGAAAAAGAATTCCGGGTAAACCAGAACCAGGGAAACCTGTTGTTGGTGGCGGAGGCGGAGGAAATGCTTTTGGACCAAATAAACCTGGAGGTAACAAACCTGCGGGCGGTGGCGGTTTCCAGAAGGGAAATCGTCCTGCGATAGTTCAAAAAGTTGAACCAACAGAAGAAGAAGTTAAAAATCAAATTAAAGAAACTTTAGAGCGTCTTCAAGGAAAAGGAAACAAATCTAAAGCCGCAAAATACAGAAGAGACAAGCGTGATACGCACCGTCAGCGTTCGGAAGATGAACAACAAGCAATAGACGAAGGAAGCAAAACAATTAAGGTAACCGAATTTGTTACCGTTGGTGAAGTTGCAACCATGATGGATGTGCCTATTACAAAAGTAATCGGGACTTGTATGTCACTCGGAATCATGGTAACCATGAACCAACGATTAGATGCAGAAACCTTATCAATCGTTGCTGATGAATTTGGTTTTGAAGTTGAATTTATTACAACCGATATCGAAGACTCGATAGAAATTGTTGCAGATAGAGAAGAAGACTTAGTATCTCGTGCACCAATCGTAACCGTAATGGGTCACGTTGACCACGGTAAAACTTCGTTGCTGGATTATATTCGTAACGAAAATGTAATCGCAGGAGAATCAGGTGGAATTACACAACACATCGGTGCTTATGCCGTTACTCTTGAAGGTGGACAAAAAATAACTTTCCTTGATACACCGGGTCACGAAGCGTTCACCGCGATGCGTGCCCGTGGAGCTCAGGTTACCGATATCGCTATTATTGTGGTTGCTGCGGATGATGACATCATGCCACAAACCAAAGAAGCTATCAGCCACGCACAAGCGGCTAATGTTCCTATGATATTTGCTATCAATAAAATAGATAAACAAGGCGCTAATCCTGAAAAGATTAAGGAGAAATTAGCCGCAATGAATTTATTAGTAGAAGATTGGGGAGGAAAATATCAATCGCATGATATCTCTGCTAAAAAAGGAACTGGCGTAAAAGAATTGTTAGAAAAAGTATTGCTTGAAGCTGAAATTTTAGACTTAAAAGCAAATCCAAATAAACCTGCTGTAGGAACTGTTGTCGAGGCACAGTTAGATAAAGGAAGAGGTTATGTATCAACAATATTGGTACAATCCGGAACTTTGAAAGTAGGAGATTATGTATTGGCAGGAAAAAATCACGGAAAGGTGAAAGCCATGCATGACGAAAGAGGACACACAGTTATGACAGCAGGACCTTCAACACCAATCTCTATTTTAGGTTTGGATGGTGCGTCAACGGCTGGAGATAAATTCAACGTATTTGAAGACGAAAGAGAAGCAAAACAAATTGCAACGAAACGTTTACAATTAATGCGTGAACAATCTGTTAGAACACAACGTCATATTACCTTGGCGGAAATTGGTCGTCGTATTGCGTTGGGTCAGTTTAAAGAATTGAATATTATCCTTAAAGGAGACGTTGATGGTTCTGTAGAAGCACTTTCGAGTGAGTTTTCTAAATTGTCTACCGATGAAATCCAAATCAATATTATCCATAAAGGTGTTGGAGCGATTACCGAAACTGACGTAATGTTGGCTTCTGCTTCTGATGCTATTATTATTGGATTTAATGTACGTCCGGCAGGAAATGCCCGTCAGTTAGCGCAAAAAGAAGAAATTGATATCAGAAGTTATTCTATTATTTATGATGCTATCAACGATCTGAAAGACGCGATGGAAGGAATGCTTTCTCCAGAAATGAAGGAAGAAGTTACCGGTACTGCAGAAATCAGAGAAATTTTCAAAGTATCTAAAGTAGGAACTATTGCAGGATGTATGGTTACTGATGGTAAAATCTTTAGAAATTCTAAAATCAGAATTATTCGTGAAGGCGTTGTTGTTTTCACAGGTGAATTGGCTACGCTGAAACGTTTTAAAGACGATGTAAAAGATGTTGCCAAAGGATATGATTGCGGTATGCAGATTAAGAATTACAACGATATTGAACAGCTTGATTTAATCGAAGCTTTCCAGGAAGTGGAAGTGAAGAAAAAGATGAAGTAAGACAAATGAAAATCCCGAGCAATCGGGATTTTTTTATTTAGAATTCTAGCGGTTGCTATTTATTAGGTTTTATCAAAAACGCATTCGGGTATTTCTTCTTTAAATCGTTGAGGTTTTTTTCGGCTTCAATCCGAGTTTTGTAGTTTCCGACCCAGACTTTATATAATGGCGTGCTGAAAACAATAGTCGCGTCAATATCCTTATTTTCTCTTTTAAAATCGAGCAATGTTTTTTTAGAAGCTTCGGTATCACCATTAAAAATCTGAATTTTATAACGGTCATTTATGGTAATAGAGCTGTTTATTTTTCTTTTTTCGTTTAAAAGCTGCTCAAACTTTGGATCTTGAGTTACACTTACTTTAGCCTCTTGACTATGGCTTTTTTGAGACATAAACACAAGAGTAAATGTGGCGAAAACGATTTTCATTTCTTTTGAAAACTTCATAATTGTTTGATTTTTATACAAATGTAAAACTTATAGAATTAAACTGCAGCCAAAACATTATTTAGAATTAATATAAATTGATATTTAAGATATATTTAAGGTTTTGAGAATAGTTCATAAGTCGTATTTTTGTGCAAGTTTTTAAGAAAGCGTAGATTTTTAGCTGAAAACCTTTCAGAAAAAATCATGCCAACATTAGCCGATAATTACTTATTATATGAAAAACGTGGGTAACCATAATTCGATTTCAAGGAAAATAATCTTCAGTTTAGCTTTAATGCTAACATTCTCCTTCACTTCATTTTCACAAGCAACTCCGCCAGCAGCAGCTACATCAGCAACTGCCACAGCCATGCCAGCGCCAGCTGCAACCGCTGGAGGTGACGCAGTAGCAGGAAAAGCATTGTTTAACGCTAATTGCGCAGCTTGTCACAACCTAGACAGGAAGATGACAGGACCTGCATTAAGAGGTGTTACAGGACGTCACGCCAAAGACTGGTTTTATGGTTGGATTGCCAACAGCTCAGCCTTGATAAAATCGGGTGATGCTGATGCAGTAAAACTTTGGGAAGAAAACAAACCAGCTGTTATGACAGCATTTCCTCAATTATCTAAACAAGATGTTGATAATATCTTGGCTTATACAAGTGAACCAAAAGCTCCAAATCCAACAATAACAGAAGTTATTCCAGGTGGAAAGGGTGGGAAATCTGATGATAGCGGAATTTCTAACAATGTTATTCTTGGGGCTTTGTGTTTAGTGCTGTTGATATTGGTTGTTATGTTGTTCTTTGTGAACAAGGTATTAACTAAGGTTGCCAAAGCAAACGGAATTGAAGTTTCAGAAAAAGAAGCAAGATTACCAATCTGGAAAGCATTTGCTAAAAATCAATTTTTAGTTTTAGTTTCGTGTATATTCTTATTATTAGCTAGCGGTTATTTCGTGTATGGTTATTTAATGCAAATAGGTGTTGATCAGGATTACCAACCAATTCAACCAATTCATTACTCACACAGAATTCACGCAGGAAGCAATGGTATTGATTGTAAATATTGTCACTCTTCTGCTCGAGTAAGTAAACATGCTGGTATTCCTTCTTTGAATGTGTGTATGAATTGTCATAAACAAATTGCTGAGGTTTCAGATACTACTGCAACTCCAGAATATTCAAAAGCATTTTACGATGGAGAAATCCAAAAATTATATAATGCAGTAGGTTGGGATCAAACTGCTCAAAAATATACCGGAAAAACCAGTCCAGTGAAATGGGTTAGAATTCATAACTTACCTGATTTCGCTTATTTCAATCACTCTCAACACGTAGCTGTTGCTGGAATTGAATGTCAAAAATGCCACGGTCCAGTTCAAACTTATGAAATCCAAAAACAATTTGCTCCATTAACCATGGGCTGGTGTATCAATTGTCACCGCGTAACCGATGTTAAAATGGAAGGAAACAAGTATTATGACAAGATTCACACAGAACTTTCTAAACGATATGGAGTAGACAAACTGACTGCTGCACAAATGGGAGGAATTGAATGTGGTAAGTGCCACTATTAATTAAATAATTTAAGAAGCTAATATTTATATACGATGTCATCGAACAAAAAATACTGGAAAAGTGTTGAGGAACTAAACGAAAATAGTTCTATTGTTGAGGCGCTTAGAAATAATGAATTTGTAGAGGAAATTCCAACTGACGAATTTTTATCTGACAAAGAAGCATTATCTTCTTCATCAACTACTCGTCGTGATTTCTTGAAATACGTTGGATTTACAACCGCAGCTGCAACATTAGCAGCCTGTGAAGGTCCAGTACATAAATCAATTCCTTACGTTTTAC
>JAYTGH010000002.1:0-3000 GCA_043733645.1 Flavobacterium sp.
GAAGTCGTAAAAATGAAGGAAGCTCCTGAAGTTCCTGGAGATTTTGATATGATTCTACAGAATGCAGAAGGCGACCGTAAGCAAATTTATTTTAATAATCCTGAAGTGAGCCATAACAACGCGATTCTGGATGAACTAGAAACTTTTGCCGACGCTATCAACAATAACACAACTCCAATTGTAACACTACAAGACGGAACTGATGCGCTTCGCGTGGCGTATATGATTATCGATTCAATGGAAAAAAATAAAACAACTACATAACATAATGAAAACAATAGCTGTAATAGGCGCGGGAACCATGGGTAACGGAATTGCCCACACTTTCGCACAAAGCGGTTTTACCGTAAAATTAATTGATGTTTCTGAAAAATCATTAGAAAAAGGAATGGCAACAATCGCCGCAAACCTTGATAGAATGGTGACCAAAGGAACGATCACCGAAGATGACAAACACAAAACCATCGGAAATATAATTACCTATACTGATATTAAAGACGGTGTTGTTGGAACTGATTTAGTGGTGGAAGCTGCAACTGAAAACGTTGGCTTAAAACTTCAAATTTTCAAGCAATTAAGCGATGTTTGCGATCATAATGTAATTTTAGCAACCAATACTTCTTCGATTTCTATTACACAAATTGCTGCCCAAGTAGTGCATCCGGAACGCGTTATTGGAATGCACTTTATGAATCCGGTGCCAATAATGAAATTGGTCGAAATCATTCGTGGTTATTCGACTTCGGATGAAGTAACAAAAATCATCATGGATTTATCAGTTAAATTAAGAAAAACTCCAACCGAAGTTAACGATTATCCGGGTTTTGTGGCAAACAGAATTTTGATGCCAATGATAAATGAAGCTATCGAAACATTATACAATGGCGTTGCCGGCGTTTATGAAATTGATACGGTGATGAAACTCG
Organism: Flavobacterium sp.; assembly: GCA_043733645.1. Classification (GTDB taxonomy): domain Bacteria; phylum Bacteroidota; class Bacteroidia; order Flavobacteriales; family Flavobacteriaceae; genus Flavobacterium. The sequence continues at coordinate 927 of JAYTGH010000002.1, forward strand.
GAATGGCACATCCAATGGGACCATTACAATTAGCAGATTTCATCGGATTAGATGTTTGTCTTTCAATTTTAAATGTAATGTACGACGGATTTAAAAATCCAAAATACGCTCCTTGCCCACTCTTAGTGAATATGGTTATGGCCGGAAAAAAAGGAGTAAAATCTGGTGAAGGCTTTTATGATTATTCAGAAAGTAAAAAGGCTGAGAAAGTTTCGAAACAATTTAGTAATTAGTAACAAGTGACTAGTAATTAGTAAAAGGCATGGGCTAATCACTAATTACTAATCACTAATCACTTAAAATGAGCAAAATAATCCCTTTCAAAGCTGTTCGCCCTACTCCAGATAAAGTGGCGTTAGTAACTTGCAGAAATTACGACGATTACAGTTCCGCTGAGCTTGCCGCTTGGTTGAGTTTTAATCCATATTCGTTTTTGCATGTTATAAATCCTGCTTATATGTATTCGCAAAAGATTACATTGGACAAACGCTTTAAAGGTGTGGCACATAAATATCAGGATTTTAAAGAAGAAGGTATTTTTATGGAAGATGAAAAAGCTGCTTTCTTTTTATATGAAATTCAGAATAAAGTACAGTCTTTCACTGGTTTTGTAGCCGGAACTTCGATTGAAGATTACAAGAATAATATCATTAAAAAGCACGAAGATACATTGCAATATCGTGTGGAATATTTCAAGGATTATTTGCATCAGACAGGTTTTAACACGGAACCTGTTTTAATTACTTATCCTGATAATGAAACGTTGAATTCCTGGATTGCCGAAAAGAAAAAAAGTCAGCCGATTTATAATTACTCGACAACCAATAAAGAAAAGCACCAAGTTTGGAAGATTGAAACCGCTTCAGAAATTCAATGGTTGCAAAATCAGTTTGAAAAAATTCCGGAATTGTATATTGCTGATGGACATCACCGCTCGGCTTCAGCAGAGTTGTTATATGATGAAGACAGACATTTGGGTAACGAAAATCTAAACTATTTTATGAGTTTTCTTATTGCCGAAAGCAATATCAAAATCTACGAATACAACAGAATCATAAGGGATTTGAATGGTTTCACTAAAGATGCTTTTCTCGATAAGTTAGCTGAGAATTTCATCATCAAAGACAAAGAACAGGAATTGTGGAAACCCCAAAGTAAGTTTGAATTCGGAATGTATCTTGACGGACATTTTTATGCTTTGTTCTACAAACAAGGCTCGAGCGACAGCGAACAGGCGAAGCAAAACAAACAACCTTCAATTTTAGAGAATTTGGATGCTCAGATTTTATACGATAAAGTCTTGCAGCCATTATTGGCAATAGAAGATTTGCGAAATGATGAACGCATTGAATACATTCCCGGGAAACAATCTATTTCAACCATAAAAGCATTGGTTGACGAAGGCGAATTTGAAGTCGGTTTTATGCTATTTCCTTCTGACATTTCAGAAATCAAGGCTTTAGCAGATAACAATTTAATTATGCCTCCAAAAAGTACTTATATCGAACCAAAGTTCAGAAGCGGATTGATGGTTTACGAATTGTAAGTTAGAAGCACGATTTACGAAATACGAATTGAAAAATTAAATCCTAAGCATGTCAGTAGCACAAAATCTTCTTAATATAAAATCCTCAATACCAGAAAAAGTAACGCTTGTTGCCGTTTCTAAAACTAAACCTGTATCCGATTTAATGGAAGCTTACAATGCTGGGCAACGTGTTTTTGGCGAAAACAAAATCCAGGAAATGACCGAGAAATGGGAAATAATGCCCAAAGACATTCAATGGCATATGATTGGACATGTGCAAACCAATAAGGTCAAATACATGGCAGAATATGTGAGTTTGATACATGGAGTTGATAGTTTGAAGTTATTGCAAGAAATAAACAGACAAGCCGCAAAACACAATCGGATTATCGATTGTTTACTTCAAATTTATATTGCTGAAGAAGAATCAAAGTTTGGTTTGGATGAAAATGAATTGAATGAGATTCTTCACTTCGTTCAGAATGACAAAATACAAAACATAAAAGTGGTTGGATTAATGGGAATGGCTACTTTTACTGATAATCA
>JAYTGH010000003.1:0-2996 GCA_043733645.1 Flavobacterium sp.
CGTTTGTTTTTTAGCATCTGCTTCCGAAGTCATAAAATCGCTAACCGCTAATTGATTCGAATTCAAATTAAAGTTTCCTTTTAACTCCTGATTTTTAAATACAAATCCGTAGAAATTTTCTAAAACACCATTTACAGCCAAATCAGTTTTCCCAGTTGTAGCATTGAATTGTTTTAAATTGACTTTGCTTGGGTCAAATGATATTAAAGCTCTGCTGATGTTCATGGTTTTACCATTTTCATCCGTATAATTAAAACCAGTCAAATCCATGGTTCCGGCATTTCGGATTCGCGCATAATCGCTTTTTTCAACCGATTGCATATCAAATGCTGTCGTAACATCGGCTTTTAAAATTCCGGATAAAGGTTTGTCCAATTTTACAGGATAGGCTTTCGTAAGATTAGCCAAATTGATAGTTCCTTTCAAAGCTGCATTCACCTGTGCATTTTCAGCAATGTTTTTAATATTAGCTTTCGCATTGAAAACATCTTGGTCAATTTGGAACGACAATTTATCCAAGTTCACATAAGTGTCATTCATCACGCCGGTTTCGTTGATGATTTTGGTATCGATTATAATATTCTTAACTGATTTTGGCAGATTGGGATATTGGAATGACGCGTTGTTTGAGGCAATTTGAACATTGAATTTAGGAACAGTTTTATCCGAATACAAGCCTTTAGCAAAACCGGCAACGGTAAAATCGCCACTGGTTTTCACATCTTTTAAATTGCTCGAATATTGTGCCGGAATTAATCCCAAGAAGTTTTTAAACGAAGAAGTTGGTGTTTTAAATTTCAAATCATATTGTTGTCCGGCATCGACCAATTGGATGAAACCATCAAATTCTAAAGGCAATTCATTGATTTTAGCTTTGTTTTCTTTGAAAGTATATTTGCTTTTGTCCAAATCAATTCCAAGTATGGCATCGAGTGTAATCGAAACATTTTTCATATAATTCACTTTGTCCATATCAAGTGAAACTTTTGCCGTTGTTTTGGTTACCAAATCTAATTTTGACGCAGCAAAATCGCCAGTTCCTTCATGGTTGATGCTGTCTAAAACCATTTTGATTTTTGACTTTTCATCATAATATTTGAACTTGAAATTGGCAACAGAATATTCTTTTATCTTTAACGAAAGCGGTTTGTTTTTGCTGTTGTCATCTTTGTTTTTATCTTTTAACGCAATATCATAGTTGCCAATTCCGTCTTTGTTGAAGATGATGTTTACCAAACCATTTTTGGATGAAATCCCATCAATATTCATAGGTTCGTTATCGCCGTTGAATAATTCTTTGATAGACATTTTCAGATTTAATTCTTCAAAAGAAACCAAAGTATCGCCTTCAAATGGTGCTTTGTTGATGATGGATAGTTTTTCTATCGAAACACTTGCATTTGGGAAATTTCTAAACAAACTCAAATCAGCATCGGCGAAAGCCACTTTCGCATCGACTTTTTCATTGATAGAAGTTAAAATTTTGGCTTTGATTTGATCTTTAAAGAAATACGGAATCGCGAAAGCTACAATGATTAACAGCAACAAAACAATTCCAACTATTTTTAAGATTTTCTTTAACATGATGTGATAGATTTAGTTACGCTTTAACGTTACAAAAATAGCCCCTTTTCTTCATAAAATGCTTACTAATTATGGAAGTTTTATGATTTTATCAAAAGGCAATTGTTGAGAAATTGTTATTAACAGTCGGCTGTTTTTTGGCGTTATTCTAAAATAGTTTTAGTTAATTTGTGCTTCCATGAAAAAGCAGCATCAAGTCATTTTATCTTTAGGTAGCAATCAAGGCAATCGTTTCGAAAACATTATGCATTGCATCGATAATTTGCATAAAGAAATTGGAACAATTATTAGAGTTTCCAAGCTTTATGAAACGCCATCTTGGGGTTTTGAGAGTGAAAAATTCTACAATTGTGCGGTAATTATGAATACCTATAAATCGGCGCATCAAATTTTGGAAGAATGTCTTTTGCTCGAAGAAGCTTTAGGAAGAGTTCGCGAAGATGTTGAAGGTTATCAGGCGCGAATTATCGATATTGATGTGATTACTTTTGATGAAGAAATCATTGCCTCTGAAAAACTGCAGGTGCCTCATCCGGAAATGCAAAATCGCTTGTTTGTGTTGTTGCCAATGCAGGATTTGCATTTAGACTGGCGTCATCCTATTTTACAAAAATACTTGCATGAATTACTAGTGCTTTCGGAAGACAAAAGCAATTGCAAAGTCATTCAAAATCTGGAAATTCCGATTTCTAAATTGAAACTTGACCATTTCAATTACATTGCTATAGAAGGTAATATTGGTGCTGGAAAAACAACGTTGACAAACAAATTAGCGGAAGATTTTAATGCGAAATCAGTTTTAGAACGTTTCGCTGATAATCCGTTTTTGCCAAAATTCTACGAAGACCAAAACCGCTATGCTTTTCCGTTAGAAATGTCTTTTTTAGCGGATAGATACCAGCAAATTTCTGATGATTTGGCGCAGTTTGACTTGTTTAAAGATTTCATTGTTGCCGATTATCATATTTTCAAATCACTTATTTTTGCTAAAGTTACGCTTGCTGAAGACGAGTTTCGTTTGTATAAAACGATGTTTGATATTATATACAAAGAAATGCCAAAGCCCGATTTGTATATTTATTTGTATCAGACTACAGAACGCCTTTTGGAAAACATCAGAGAAAGAGGCAGAAGTTATGAGCAGGAAATTCCGGCAGAATATCTCGAAAAAATCAATAATGGTTATTTAGATTACATCAAATCACAAACCGATTTAAATGTTTTAATTATTGATGTGACCAATAGAGATTTCCAGAACAATCAAGAAGATTATGTTTTTATTTTAAACGAAATTCAGAATAAGGTTTCGGGTTAATAGTTCATTTTCTGAAATAAATCCCACACTACGATTCCAGTACTTACCGATATATTTAAAGAATGTTTGGTTCCTAATTGCGGAATTTCAATAGTTC
>JAYTGH010000004.1:0-2992 GCA_043733645.1 Flavobacterium sp.
GGAGTTCGGTCTTCCCAAGCCATTTCAATAATTCGGTCAATAGCAATGTCGTCTAATTCAGTTTTTACCGTTATTGGCATTTTGTTTATTATTTTATTAAAAATGTTAAACAAATATAAAACTTATTTATCACTAAAAAACTAAAACCTATTAATAAAACTTATTGCATTATTAGAAAAAAAATCCCTTATTTTGCTAAATACTTTTTAGACAATGATGCAATCAATAGCCGCTAATGGTTACCCAATTTTATTTAGTGAAGATGGATATGAATTTCTTACTACTTTTATTGAAGAAAATAAGTATTCTACAATCTTTATATTAAGCGATACGAATACAAACGAGCATTGTTTATCCCGATTTTTACCTTTTTTGGCTACCGATAAAACCATCGAAATCATTGAGATTGAATCTGGTGAAATCGAAAAAAATATCAATACTTGTGTCGAGATTTGGACAATATTAACGGAACTTGGCGGCGACAGGAAAAGTCTTTTGATAAATATCGGCGGCGGCGTGATTACCGATATTGGTGGATTTGTAGCTTCTACATTTAAAAGAGGAATCGATTTTATTCATGTACCGACCACACTCTTAGCCATGGTTGATGCTTCGGTTGGCGGGAAAAATGGAGTTGATTTAGGCAACTTAAAAAATCAAATTGGCGTTATAAATGTCCCAAAAATGGTGCTTATTGATACTGAATATTTAGCAACTTTACCACAAAACGAGATGCGTTCGGGTATAGCCGAAATGCTAAAGCACGGCTTAATTTTCGATGCCAAATATTGGGACCAATTCAAAGAATTAAGCGCAGTGGATTTTGCCGATTTTGATGCATTAATCTATCGTTCGATTGAAATTAAAAACGAAATCGTGATGCAAGACCCAACTGAAAACGGGATTAGAAAAGCATTGAATTTTGGTCATACTTTAGGGCACGCCATCGAAAGTTATTTTCTGGAAAATGAAAACAAAAAAACCTTGTTACATGGTGAAGCCATTGCTGTGGGAATGATTTTAGAAAGTTACATTTCATGGCAAAAAAAGTTGCTTTCCGCAACCGAATATCTCGAAATTAAAAACGCCATCAATGTTATTTTCGAAACCATAGTTTTTGAAGAAAATGACTTGCAACCTATACTCGATTTACTCATTCATGACAAAAAAAATGAATACGGAAAAATACAATTTGCACTGCTTGACGGAATTGGAAATATCAAAATCAATCAAGAGGTTGAAAATGAATTAATTATAAAATCTTTTGCAAATTATAAAACTTAACATTTTTTTCATGCTATTACTTGCATTTCGAATATATTATTTTTTACATTTGCCCTAATGAAAAAAAGTGTCAACACTTCTGTTTACAGCATTTATAGTCAAGAATCTAACACAAATTTCTTCACTGCATTCTATCATTTCTATATACTCAAAAATGATTTGATAGCTTTGTGTTCGCCAATCACATTTTTATTCCAGGAAAAACTTCCTATTATTTACGCTAATATTAGAGTTTGAATTCGAGATTACTTTGTTTTTATAAATGATTTAATCTTCAATTATCTACAACCTAATGAATACAAAATATTTCGATTTAATTAATCAAACCTATTACTTCCCTCAGGAAGAATTTACTTTAAATAAAGAAAGTCAACTACAATTTCACAATATTGATTTGATGAAATTAGTTGAACAGTACGGTACACCTTTAAAGTTTACTTATTTGCCGCAAATTTCCAATAATATAAAAAGAGCCAAAAACTGGTTTAGAAGTGCTATGGAAAAAAATAAGTATGAAGCCAAATATTACTACTGCTATTGCACTAAAAGTTCTCATTTTCAATACATAATGAATGAAGCTTTCAAAAACAATATACATATAGAGACGTCTTCGGCCTTTGATATAAATATTGTGGAGAAATTATTGGAGAACGGAAAAATAAATAAAAGTACTTATATCATATGTAACGGCTTCAAACGCGAGCAATACATTGAAAATATTGCCCGTCTGATTAATCATGGTCATAAAAACACCATTCCCATTATCGATAATTATGAAGAATTAGATTTATTGCAGGAGCAGATCAAAGGTAAATTCAAAATCGGAATCAGAATTGCAGCAGAGGAAGAACCAAAGTTTGAATTCTATACTTCTCGTTTAGGAATTGGATATAAAAACATTGTCAACTTCTACAAAAAACAGATTCAGGAAAACGAGAATCTGGAATTGAAAATGCTTCACTTTTTCATTAATACCGGAATTAATGATACCGCTTATTATTGGAATGAATTAGTGAAATGTATTAAAGTTTACATTGCATTAAAAAGAGAATGTCCATCACTTGATGGATTAAACATTGGCGGTGGATTTCCGATTAAAAACTCATTAGCTTTCGAATACGATTACCAATATATGATTGACGAAATCATAAATCAGATTAAGATTGCCTGTGACGATGAAGAAGTTGATGTTCCGAATATTTTTACTGAATTCGGTTCGTTTACTGTAGGAGAGTCTGGTGGTGCGATTTATCAGGTTTTATATCAAAAGCAACAAAATGACAGAGAAGCCTGGAATATGATTGACAGTTCATTTATCACTACTTTACCTGATACTTGGGCAATAAACAAACGCTTTATAATGCTTGCTGTAAACCGTTGGAACGAAACATACGAAAGAGTTTTATTGGGTGGAATGACTTGTGATAGTGATGATTATTACAACTCAGAGCAGAATATGAACGCTATTTATTTACCTAAATACAACAAAGAAAAGCCATTGTATATTGGTTTTTTCAATACGGGAGCGTATCAAGAAACCATCGGTGGTTTTGGTGGATTACATCACTGTTTGATTCCACAACCAAAACATATTTTAATTGACAGAGACGAAAACGGAATATTGGCAACAGAGGTTTTCTCAGAACAACAAACTTCTGAAGATGTATTGAAAATATTAGGTTACGAGAAAAAATAACATTCAAATTGA
>JAYTGH010000005.1:0-2981 GCA_043733645.1 Flavobacterium sp.
AAAATGGCTCCAAAAAGCGAAAGCCGAAACAGGTTTGTTAATGGCAACCGAAGTGGCGAATGCAGCTCACGTAAAATTAGCTTTGGAACATGATATTGATGTACTATGGATTGGCGCAAGAACCACAGTAAACCCATTCGCGGTTCAGGAAATTGCCGATGCTTTGTCCGGAACTGATAAAATTGTTCTGGTAAAAAACCCTGTAAATCCTGATTTGGCTTTATGGATTGGCGGTGTGGAGCGTTTATACAATGCCGGAATTAAAAAACTAGGTGTAATTCACAGAGGATTTTCGACTTACGAAAAAACAAAATACAGAAATATTCCGGAGTGGCAGATTGCTATCGAGTTGCAAAGCCGTTTCCCTGATTTGCCTTTGATTTGTGATCCTTCACATATTACAGGACAACGAAATATGATTCAAGAAGTGTCACAACAAGCTTTAGATTTAAATTATGACGGATTGATTATTGAAACGCACATCGATCCGGATAATGCGTGGAGTGACGCGGCACAACAAGTTACGCCAACCGTTTTGAAACAGATTTTCGAGGATTTGAAAGTTAAAAAAATAACTACTGAAGATGATGATTTCAATACAAAAATGATAAAACTTCGAGCCAATATTGATATTGCGGACAGCAAATTATTGGAATTGCTTGGCAACAGAATGAAAGTCGCTGAACAAATTGGAGCGTTGAAAAAGGAAAAAAACGTAGCCGTTTTACAAAACAAACGCTGGAATGAAATCTTAGGGAAAATGATATTAGAGGGTGAAGACAAAGGGCTAAGTGAAGAGTTTATTCTAAAACTTTTCAAGGCCATTCATCAGGAAAGTATCAGCCATCAAGAGAAGATAATTAACGGATAAACGGATAATTCGTGAGAACATCGGTTTAATGTGGTGGCAATAGTAGTTTTTTTTATATTTGTTGATATCATAAAATGTCTATTAATGCTAAAAATAAAGAATATGAAAAAAATTATTTTACTATTTACACTGGTTTTTGGTTTTAACTTAGCCAGTGCCCAAGTCGATGTAATTAAGAAACAAATTGGCGAAACACTTAAAGGCAAAATTATAAGTGTTGATGACAATGTTATTGTATTTACTTACGAAGGTCAAAATGTAGAGTACACCATTGCTAAGAATGCTGTTGAAAAAATTACGTACGGCAGAACAGGTCAGGTAATACAAACTTCTAACAAAATTGCAGTTAACGGTCAAGCCGATTGGGCAAAAGTTGTCATAGTTGAAAACTTAGAGAATACCCGAGGTTTAGAAGTAGGTCCGCAAATTGGAAGCAGTGCGGATTTGGCAAGTTATCAAACGGAAAATGGTTCAAATTTAGCAGTTGTTAAAAGATTAAAAATGGAGGCCGCCAGAATGGGTTATCCATTTGTTTTAGTAACAACAGATGCTTCATCCAATACAACAGCTGTCGTTTATAAATATTAATATTTTTAAAAATAGTACTAAAGTTGCCAGAAACGGCAACTTTTTTTATTTGAATAAACTTTAAATACAATAACAGTTGCATTTTTTTACCTTTGTCATTCGTAATTCGTAATTCGTAATTCATTTTGACTGGACTCGTATATAAATCTACCGGAAGTTGGTACACCGTAAAAACGGAGGACAACCAAGTGTTTGAATGCCGCATCAAAGGAAAATTCCGCATGAAAGGTATCAAAAGCACCAATCCGATTGCTGTTGGCGATGTGGTCGATTTTGAGTTGGATGAAAATTCAGATGCAGTAACGGGATCCATTCATAACATTCACGACAGAAAGAATTACATCGTTAGAAAATCGGTTAATTTATCTAAGCAGACACATATCATTGCGTCCAATATTGATGTCGTTTTTCTTTTGATTACCATCAATAATCCGCCAACAACGACTAGTTTTATAGATCGCTTTTTGGTAACTGCTGAAGCGTATGGCATTGAAGCCGTTTTAGTTTTTAACAAGATTGATACGTTTGATGAAGCCATGCGGGATGAACAATTGTATTTGCAATACATCTATTCCGAAATTCGATATAAATTTTTAAAGGTTTCAGCTAAAGAGAAGAAAGGTTTAGAAGAATTAAAAGAAATGATGATTGGAAAAGTCTCGATGTTCTCCGGACATTCGGGTGTTGGAAAATCAACTTTGGTCAATGCTTTGGAGCCTAATTTAAATCTAAAAACCAAAAACATTTCCGAACAAAGTAAGCAAGGGCAACACACAACAACTTTTGCCGAAATGTATGACTTGTCATTTGACGCTAAAATCATTGATACACCGGGAATAAAAGGTTTCGGAATTGTAGATATGGAACCTTCGGAGGTAAGTGGTTATTTCCCTGAATTCTTTAAGTTACAGGACGAATGTAAGTTCAATAACTGTCTGCATAAAGAAGAACCGAATTGCGCCGTCAAAAAAGCGTTAGAAGAAAATAAAATAGCTTGGTCACGGTATAATAGTTACCTAAAAATTCTGGAAGGTGATGACGAACATTACCGACAAGATGTGTTTAACGATGACCGAATTACCAGTGATGAAACAAGGAAAGCCCCCTAACCCCCACAGGGGGAATACTCAATAATGCTTACCAAAAAAACATGAACACTTTACCTATTTTTTCAATCTATAAATTCCCCCTTTGGGGGCTAGGGGGCTTATGAAAGCAGTAATCCAAAGAGTTTCAAAAGCTTCCGTAACTATTGAAGGAAATAAAGTCGCTAATATCCAAAAAGGATTACTCGTTTTAATCGGTATTGAAGATGCTGATAACAAAGAAGACATTAACTGGCTAACAACCAAAATTGCAAACCTAAGAATTTTTAACGATGAAAAGGATGTGATGAATCTATCACTGAAAGAAGTTGATGGCGACATGATAATCGTAAGTCAGTTTACCCTGCACGCTTCTACTAAAAAAGGAAATCGACCATCGTATTTAAAAGCGTCAAAACCCGAAATTGCCATTCCGC
>JAYTGH010000006.1:0-2975 GCA_043733645.1 Flavobacterium sp.
TTGTAGTTCATAGAAGTTGTAGCACTAAAATATTTAAAGACTTTAAAATTGGTACTCAAAGGAATAGTATGCTGGAAACCAACTTTGGCATCCCTAAACATTTGTGGTTTAAAGAAAAGTGAATCGGTAGTCTCAATTCTGTTTTCGCCTCTTAGGTTATATTGTAAATTGATATTCTTAAAAAAGCCTTTTTTTAAACCATCTTTCGGAGCAAAAGGATACATTCTGTCAACGCTCAATTGCAACGTTGGCAAGGTCATGCTGATTCGTTCGGTGTTAGTGTTTTGCGAATGTGTAGCCGTTAAAGACAAATTCACCTGTGGAATTGAATTGAACGTTTTAGAATAAGAAATCGATGAACTCAACGTGTTGTTCAATCGTGAACCCACATTAGTTTGATTAATAGAATTGACAAAATATTTACTGCTTCCAAGGTTTACTGATGCCGAAAAACGAGAGTTTGGATTGGATTTAGTATCTTTAGTATGAGACCATTGGATGTTGTAAATATTGGTTCTAGAATAATCGGGATAACCTCTTTCGCTATTGATTAGGTTTTCAAAACGCACATTAATATTCCCTGAGAACTTATATTTCTTGGCATACGAAGATTCGAAACGCATGGCATAACTTCCGTTGGTGTAATAATCACCCAAAACAGCCAAGTCATAATTATCACTTAAAGCAAAATAATAACCACCATTTTGCAATGAGAAACCTCTGGTATTGCTATCATTATAACTCGGAATAATTAATCCCGAACGACTTTTTTCGGTCATCGGAAAGAAAGCAAAGGGTAATACTAATGGAGTAGGAACACGTGCAATTTCCATATAGGTAAATCCTACCACGACCTTTTTGCCAGGAACCAATTTTACTTTATTAGTGACAAAAGCATACTCAGGATCATCGAGGTCTTTTGCAGTAGTAAAACGAGTGTTTTTCAAGAATATTACAGAATCATTTTCTCTTTTCGAAACTTCAGATATAATACCCATTTCGCCCTGCTGGGTTCTTGAATTCCAGATTAATGCTTTTTTGGTTTTAAAATTAAAGCGTATAGAATCAGGTTCAATGACATTACTTCCTTGTTTAAAGTAAGGTCTTTGAGTATAAGCCCCGGTAGAATCTTTTATTCTTCCGGCATATATTTCATTTTTTTGATAATCAATGACAATAGTCCCTGATTTGAGTTCAATATCCTGATAATAAACTTCTGCTTTATTGTAAAGTGTAATTAGCTTTTTCTTTTGATCAAACTTTTCGTAATCAACAGCCTTTCTTTTAATCACGCTTTCCAATAAAGGCTTTTCCTTAAGACTATCTGGCACTTTAACTTCGGTAACTTCAAGGGTGGGTTCTGTGGTCTTTTCAGGCTTACTTTCCTGATTCTTAGGTGGAAAAGATTTGGTTTGCTTTGGCTGCTCTTGTGAATATGTTTTTAGGTTTCCCAGTGTTAGGAAAATTGTTAAAAAAACGATATAAATTAAGTTTCTTTGCAACGGTTTAATGCTATTTTTGTAGAAATATGGCTTGATTTTTGACGAGGCAAACTTACACAATATTTCCGGTCAAAAATAAGGAAATATTGCTATTGTAGCCTTTCGGTTTTAATTAAAATTAACTTTTGAGTCGATGAGATTTATAAATAATGTAAAATTCTGTTTTTCAGTACTTTTTCTTTTAAGCATTTTAAATGTTGTAGGTCAATCGACGGCTAACAAATTCACTATTGTTTTAGATGCAGGTCATGGTGGAAAAGACCCCGGTAATTCCTATCACGGTTATGTTGAAAAAGACATAGCCTTAAAAACGATGTTAAAAGTTGGGAAGTTTCTTGAAAATGAAAAAGATTTTCAAGTAGTATATACACGCAAAACTGACGAGTTTATAGAATTGGTTGATCGGCCAAAAATAGCCAATAAGATTAATGCTAATCTATTTGTTTCCATCCATTGTAATTCTGTTAAAAACTTTGAACCCGAGGGAACGGAAACTTTTGTGATGGCACTTAACAGAAGTGAGATGAATTTGGAAGTAACCAAAAAAGAAAACTCGGTTATTTTTCTGGAAGATAATTACAAGGAGAAATACAAAGGGTTTGACCCGAATAAACCTGAAGTTGTTATAGGTGCTAAGATGCTTCAGGAAGAGAATTTAAATAGTAGCATTAGTTTGGCGACAACCATCGAAGAAAATTTCACCGCTAATTTAAACAGAAAAACAAGAGGTGTTAAGCAACAGCCCTTATGGGTTTTAGACGCAGCTTCTATGCCCGGCGTTTTAATCGAATTAGGTTTCTTATCCAATAATGAGGAAGGAGAATATCTCAATTCAGATGAAGGACAAACTGAAATGGCAAGACAAATTGCCAATTCGATTATTCATTATAAAAAGATGTATTTTAATGAAGAGTTTGGAGAGAATGAGAAATTAAAGCCTTTAGAGAAATTGGTTAAAATTGAACCAAAGGATACCACTGAAACTAAAGTTACAAAATCGGATGATACTATAAAATCAAATTCTAAAGAGGATGGTTTTTATAAAATTCAGCTCTTTGCTAGTTCAAAAAGGAAAGATGTGTTTTCTAGTGATTTCAAGGGATTAAAAGATATATCTTATACTTTTGAAAATAATTTATACCGTTACTATTACGGAAAAACAGTCGATATAAACGACACAAAACAATTGTATAAAGAAGCCAAAAACCATGGTTTTCCTGATGCATTTATTGTCATCTTTGCAGATGGAAAAACGTCAGCAGTAAAATAATTAATTAAGTAGATTTTGAAAGTAATAAAACAACTAAGAATAACAATAGCAGCAGTTGCTATTTTATTTTTTTCTAACCCAGCCAATTCTCAAAAGTTTAAGGTAACCCTCGATGCGGGTCATGGAGATCATGATTATGGCGCCGTGTATCATGGTCATATCGAAAAAAATATCACGCTGGCTATTGTGCTGAAAGTGGGAAA
>JAYTGH010000007.1:0-2975 GCA_043733645.1 Flavobacterium sp.
TAATGCTTAAAAACATTTGTATCAATTGAATTAGCTATGTGGTGATGCTGAAACTTTCCAAGATTTTTAGATGACTTAGAATAATTTAAAAGAAATTGAGATGGGGACACAACATTGAGATTGGTCGCTTTCTTTATATATTCATATTTCTTCTCTGACAATTTATTTTCAAGCATTAAAAATAAAGGATTTCTTTCCTTATCCGTTAATAAGTGAAAACCTCCCAACGTGGGATTTTTATCATGAAGTGTCCATACGACTGGTATTTTAATACCACTAAAAAAAGTTGGGTAATCTAAATAGTCAGCAATCCAATGTAAATTAATAATGTCAGCATCCTTTACGATAGAAGTACTTAATACGTTAAAGTCAGTACACGGAAAAGAAAATATTTCGTAATCACCTTTATATTTTTTTAATTTTCTTTGGTTAGCTTTTTCTTTGGTTACCGGTATTCCTAATTTTTGAATCAATTTTTTTAAAAAATTCAAAGCAACCTTATCTTGGTATTGGTAAACTTTTTCTTGAAAAGAATTTTTATTAAAACAAAGGAATTTCGAATCCATTCCTGCGTCTAGTAAACCCCTGTGTAAACGAATAGCTGCACTACCTGCTCCTCCGGTATCAGAAAAACTTATATGAACGACTTTCATTAACTACTTTGATTAAAATGGCTTTGAATAACGTCGATCCAATTATGAGGCTTACCAAAAAATATCTTGAGGTTTTTTTCAAATTCTGGTATTGTCCAGTTCCGCACCAATCTTCTCGGCACTTTATAAACATCAGTATCGTCGTTTACGGCAGCCTGAATATTTGCTATTCCACAATTATAACCACTATCTTTTACAATCTGTACAGTCTGTTCGGAAAAATCTTCGCTTGATCCAAATGGATAGGAAAAACTTTTTATTTTCTTACCGATTAGCGCTTCAATATTAAGCTTACAATCCCTGATCTCACTTTCCTGTATATTCAAAGTCTCATTCGATAATCTTGGATGAGAAAGGGTATGACCTCCTATTTCAATAGAATTCAATTGGCCTAATTTTTTTAAATCCTCTTTCGATAAGATCGCATGAGAAGGAAGTGCCATTTTTTGAATTCCTGCCCACTCATATATCTTCTCTATTTTAATATTGCATTCTACTACAGGTAACGACTTAATCAATAGATGAAGCTCGTAATAGATATTTTTTGCGTCATTAGAATTATTAATCTCCCAAAAATGACTGATACCGCCAATTTCAATTTGCAACTCTTTTTTAAGATTAATTTTATTTGAAAGAAAAATATATTCCAGACTATCCCACCAAAACGGTTGGTTTGCATCTACCATTCCGGTTGATATGAATATAGTTGCGGGAATCTTGTATTTTATTAAAAGAGGTGCGGCTTCATATAAATTATCTGCATAACCATCATCAAAAGTTATAACGATACTTTTAGGTGGAATACGTTTTCGCTGAATACATTTAATAAGTTCCTGAAGCGATAATATCTTGTAATTCTTTTTCAGATATTTTAATTGTTCCTCAAAATGTTTAGGGGAAACAGATAAAAGTTGCGGATCATTATTGAGATCAGTTACCCTGTGATAGATCAAAACAACACAGTTGTTATGAAACAAATATTTCAGGTTTCGTGAATAGTACCAAAATTGTGAAAGTAACTTTTTCACTTGCCCTTTTTTTTCAACACCGCACTTATCAACATTTGAAAATTGTTGTCCTTAAAATCTAAGTCTTTTTGTTTAAGCTCATGTGTGGCCATTCCATATAAAAATGCACATGCAGCTTTTACATTTCCATAACTTTCAATTACCAGGTTTTCAACTTCCTGCCCTTCCAATATTTTTTTTAAAGACATTTCGGTAAAAGACCAGAAATGACCCCATTTTTCATAATCGTATCTACTGATTGGAGTAATACCAGAAACTGTTATCAATAGATGACCGCCGGGAAGGATCATTTTCAAGGCATTTTCTACAGCAGCATTCAAATCGAAAATAAAAGGAAGCGTTTGCGTCATTATAAAACAATCAGCAATATTCTCTTTAACTCCAATACCTGAAACCAGATCTCCTACAAAATCTACACCTTCAGCTTCCTCGTTATTAAATACAAATGCATTTGTAACTTTTTCTCCACCTATTTTTTTGGTGTAAAATGAATCTGCAATTTCTAAAACATTCCCACTAATTAAATGTTGATTTTTATTGAGGAATTTTTCTATATAATATCTATCAATGGGAACGCCTCTATCAAATCCAAATTTATTGGACAGGGGTTTGATAGATGAAAGTTGGATAAAATACTTGGTAAGATTCATTTTACTATTTGAAAATCGACATTAATCCTTAAATGCAAAAATATTCAATTGAAGATCCATAGCAACAACAACCGATCGATTGATGAAAGGATGCTTTCTTTCATTAATTGTATTCACTTGGTATCTGAATTTATTCTTCGTTAAAATAGACAATAATATATCTAGCTCTTGTTTACTATTACTAAAAGAATGATATTCAATAAATATATTAGTTACATTATTTAAATATTTTTCGCATTCCTTAAGCACTTCAATTTCTGCACCTTCTATATCCATTTTTAAAAGGTCAACTTTTTTGTCTTTTAAAAATTTACTAAGTACAGTTGTTTCAACCTGAATAATTTCGTCTATTGTACTTTTGTTAGCTACTTCAAGCCTTCCTCCATCCGCTTTTTCTGAATAAAAATTCAAAGTTGTTTCTTCACTCCATAAGCCTTTATTATACAAAACCACGTTTTTCAAATTATAATATTTCACATTTTTTTTTACGATTTCGAAAATATATGGATCTGGTTCAAAGCCAATAATTTCAGCTTCAGGGTAAATAGATTTAAAATAAAGGATACTTGTCCCATAATTACAGCCACAGTCAATTATTAAAGGTGAATTAGTTGTAGTGATAAATTTATAAATTTCTGATTCAA
>JAYTGH010000008.1:0-2968 GCA_043733645.1 Flavobacterium sp.
GTTATCCGGAATTAAAACTTATGATGGTTATTTGAATGGGAAATGGATTTTGTTGGAATATGAACCCAAAACTAAAAAGCTCATTCATCGTTTTTCGGATGGCATTGTTGCCGAAGGAAAAAATGATTTAAAAGTAGTCATTACTGATAATGTTGGAAATTCTACTATCTTTGAAACGCAATTTTTTAGAAGTCAAAAACCTTAACTCTATAATTTGAAAACAAATAGATTCCTTTTTACGCTCCTTTTTTTTACGATAAGTATCATAGCTTTTGCACAAAATCCAACCGCTAAAGTTGCTGGAATAGTTCTCGATGAAAACAATAAACCTATTGAAGGCGTTAATATAAGTTACCAGACAAAAACTTCTACAACCGATGCCAATGGTTTCTACGAAATAACTGTTCCCGCAAATCAAAAAGTGGTTTTAGTTTTTACGCACACCTCATTAAGTACTAGTACCACTACTTTGGAATTGAAGCCAAATGAAAAACGTGAATTTCATGTAATGATGAATAGTAATGCTGAGCAATTGGGAGAAGTTATAGTTAAAGGAAATAAAAAAAGGGTAGAAGGAATTGTAACCATAAGTCCTGCAACTATTCGAAAAAATCCTAGTGCAAATGCCGGAATAGAAAGTGTTTTAAAAACTTTTGCAGGCGTAAATTCCAATAATGAATTGAGTACGCAATACTCTGTTCGCGGTGGGAATTATGATGAAAATTTGGTTTATGTAAACGAAATTGAAGTGTATCGTCCATTCTTAATTCGTTCGGGACAACAAGAAGGATTGAGTTTCACTAATACTGATATGGTTCAAAATGTTGACTTTTCAGCAGGTGGATTTCAGGCAAAATATGGTGATAAATTATCATCTGTTTTGGATATCACTTATAGAAAACCAACAAAATACAGCATTGATGCTGAAGCCAGTTTCCTTGGAGGAAGTTTGACAGGAGAAGGAATTTCTAAAAATAAAAAATGGTCAGCCATCACCGGAATTCGCTACCGCGATAATTCACTTTTGGTAAACAGCCAGGAAACTTCAACGAATTACAGACCAACTTATGCTGATGTTCAAACCAATGTAAATTTCAATTCAAATAAAAAATGGCAGTTTAGTTTCCTTGGCAATATTTCTCAAAATAAATACAATTATCAACCTTTGACGCGTCAGACTAATTTTGGTACTATAGATGAGCCAATTGCGTTGCAAATCTTTTATGAAGGGCAAGAAAAGGATAAATACCAAACCTTTTTTGGAGCATTGAAAACCAGCTATGCTCCCAATGATAACAATACGTTTAGACTAATAGGTTCCATTTATCACACGCAGGAACAAGAATATTTCGATATTTTAGCCGCTTATTATTTGGGAGAAGTTGATACCAATATTGGTTCGGAAACTTTAGGACAAGTTACTTTCAATCGTGGTGTTGGAACCCAATTAAACCACGCCCGAAATGATTTAGATGCTTTAATCGTTAATGCCGAAATCAAAGGAACACATCAATTCAACAACAAAAAACAACAAATAGATTGGGGTTTAAAATACACTCATGAAAACATTCGAGACCGAATAGTGGAGTGGGAAGTTATTGATTCTGCTGGTTTCCATATCAACCCGCCACCTTTTCATTTGCCAAATGAACAGCCTTATCATCCTTATATCGGTCCGTTGGTTCCATATCAAAATGTTAGGGCTACTAATTTTGTTGATATTAATAGATTTTCCGGATTTGCACAATGGAACACCAAAACTAAAATCGGAGGAAGTCAATTCTGGGTTACCGTTGGTGCTCGTTTTCACAGCTGGTTAGTTTCTGGTGCTGGAATTACTGGGGCTAAACAGCAAACGGTTTTCAGTCCAAGAGCACAATTAGCATTAAAACCCGATTGGGAAAAAGATATGCTGTTCAGATTGTCTGTTGGTTATTATCATCAACCGCCTTTTTATCGTGAGTTGAGAGATTCATTAGGAACGGTTAAACCGAATGTAAAAGCACAGCAATCAATTCATTTTGTATTGAGCAATGATTATAATTTCAAAATGAATAATCGTCCTTTCAAATTGGTTACCGAAGCCTATTATAAAACGATGACCGATGTCAATGCCTATACTTTAGAAAATGTCAGAATTCGTTATCGTGCGGATAATGATGCTGTGGCGTATGCTTATGGTTTAGACATGAGACTGAACGGTGAATTCGTTCCGGGAACGGAATCTTGGTTGAGTTTTGGTTATATGAAAACCGAGGAAAATATTAGTGACAAAGGATATATTGCGCGACCAACAGATCAACGATTGAAATTTGGAATCCTATTCCAGGATTATATGCCAAATATTCCTAATATGAAATTGTATATGAATTTGGTTTATAATACAGGTTTACTTGGCGGTTCGCCATCTTATGCCGATCCGTATCAATACCAAAGCCGTTTGCGTGATTATCGTCGTGCCGATGTTGGGTTTTCATATGTCTTGACCGAAAGAAACAACGAAAGACCAGAAGGACATTGGCTAAAGAAATTCAAAGATTTATCGGTTGGATTTGAAATATTCAATTTGTTCAACAACCAAAATGCAATAACCAATACTTGGGTTCGCGATGTATATACCAAAAATCAATACGGAATTCCAAACTATATGACAACCCGGGTTTTTAATATTAAACTGACCGCGAAATTGTAGATGAAATTCAGGGCAAAACATAGAAAACTATTTTATGTTCCTGGAATGATTTCGTTGGTGTTGCTTCTCGCTTTGTGCCTGTGGCATTTTTATAACCAAAAATCTTTCGAAGAAAAATTTGGTATGGATTTAGGGCTTCAAGATAAAGGAAGTATGTCTAAATTGATAAATGATTACTCTTTACTCACTAAGAGAAAATATAAAGAATTTACTTTTAATGGTTCACTCGAAAGTGATAAAAATAACTTAATTAGATTTCAACAATCACTAAAGCAA
>JAYTGH010000009.1:0-8166 GCA_043733645.1 Flavobacterium sp.
CTGTAGGTTATCACGTCTTTTACTCTTGGTGAAAAATTATCATCCATAAATATATAATTGGTAATGTAAATTTAGTTATTCAGAATGATTCTAACAAAAACCATTCCCACTAAATGTACTGTCAGCTAATTGACAAAAAAAAAGCCAATAATAAAAGTGGTATTGCAACTAACTTATTAACCAAAAATTGCCCCTATTTTGTTAATAAATCATTGAAATTTGTGGATGAAAAGTGTCTCTAATTTTTTTTAATTAGCCTATATTAGCACGTTTCGAATTAAAAGTAATTTTTATTAAATAATTTATAGAATATGTCTGACGGAGAAAGGTTAATTCCTATTAACATCGAAGATGAAATGAAATCAGCTTACATCGATTATTCGATGTCGGTTATTGTCTCAAGAGCATTACCAGATGTGCGTGACGGTTTAAAACCAGTGCACCGAAGAGTGTTATATGGAATGTATGATTTAGGAGTTTTTTCTAATAGAGCTCACAAAAAATCCGCAAGAATTGTTGGAGAAGTTTTAGGTAAATATCACCCGCACGGAGATACTTCGGTTTATGACGCTATGGTTCGTATGGCTCAGGAATGGAGTTTACGTTATTTATTAGTTGACGGTCAAGGTAACTTTGGTTCGGTTGATGGTGATAGTCCGGCAGCGATGCGTTATACAGAAGCCAGAATGAAAAAAATGTCGGAGGACATAATGGCAGATATCGATAAAGAAACAGTTGACTTTCAATTAAACTTTGATGATACACTATATGAGCCAACCGTAATGCCAACTCGTGTTCCAAATCTTTTGATTAACGGAGCATCTGGAATTGCAGTAGGTATGGCCACTAATATGGCACCGCATAATTTGACTGAAGTTATCGACGGAACATTAGCTTACATCGATAATAACGATATAGAAATTGACGAATTAATAACGCATATCAAAGCACCTGATTTTCCAACCGGAGGAACAATCTACGGAATGGAAGGTGTTCGTGAAGCATTCAAAACAGGAAGAGGAAGAATTGTTATTCGTGCCAAAATAAGTTTTGAGGAATCAAACGGAAAAGAAGCCATTATTGTAACCGAGATTCCGTATCAGGTTAACAAGGCAGACATGATTAAAAAGACTGCCGATTTGATTAACGACAAAAAAATTGAAGGTATTTCAAACATTCGTGACGAATCGGATAGAAATGGAATGCGTATCGTTTATGAATTGAAACGTGATGCAGTTCCGAATGTAGTTTTGAATACATTATACAAGTTCACACAATTACAATCTTCTTTCAGCGTAAATAACATTGCGTTGGTAAAAGGAAGACCGCAAATGTTGAACGTAAAAGATTTGATTCATTATTTCGTTGAACATCGTCATGAGGTAGTTATAAGAAGAACACAATTTGAATTACGCAAAGCAGAAGAAAGAGCGCACATTTTAGAAGGTTTAATCATTGCTTCGGATAATATTGATGAAGTAATTGCATTGATTCGTTCTTCTAAAGATGGTGACGAAGCTCGCTCTAAATTGATTGAAAGATTTAGTTTATCAGATATTCAAGCTCGTGCTATCGTTGAAATGCGTTTGCGTCAATTGACAGGTCTGGAACAAGATAAGTTAAGAGCTGAATACGAAGAAATCATGAAGCTGATTCAACGCTTGAGAGATTTGTTAGCAAGCAAAGAATTGAGAATGGAATTGATTAAAGAAGAATTAATCGAAATCAGACACAAATATGGTGACGCTCGTCGTTCGCTTATCGAATATTCTGGCGGTGATGTAAGTATCGAAGATTTAATTGCCGATGAGAATGTGGTAATCACCATTTCTCACGCGGGTTATATCAAACGTACTAACTTGACCGAATACAAAACACAAAATAGAGGTGGAGTTGGACAAAAAAGTGCCGGAACAAGAGATCAAGATTTCTTAGAGCATATGTATGTTGCCACGAACCATCAATACATGATGTTCTTTACGCAAAAAGGAAAATGTTTCTGGATGCGTGTGTATGAAATTCCGGAAGGAAGCAAAACCGCAAAAGGAAGAGCATTACAAAACCTTATCAATATCGAATCGGATGATAAAGTGAAAGCATTTATTTGTACACAAGACTTAAAAGATAAAGAGTATACAAATTCTCATAATCTTATTATGGTTACCAAAAAAGGTCAGGTTAAGAAAACGTCATTAGACAAATATTCTAAACCTAGAGTTAACGGTGTTGCTGCAATTACTATTAAAGAAGATGACGAATTATTAGGAGCACAATTAACTAACGGTCAAAGCCAAATTATATTAGCTGTTAAGTCGGGTAAACTAGTTCGTTTCGAAGAAACTAAAACGCGTCCGATGGGAAGAACAGCTTCTGGTGTACGTGGAATTACGTTAAAAGACGAAACAGATGAAGTAATTGGCATGGTTACTGTAAATGATATGGAAAGTGAAATTCTTGTAGTTGCTGAAAACGGTTACGGAAAACGTTCTTCACTTGATGAATACAGAATCACCAACCGTGGTGGAAAAGGTGTGAAAACATTGAATATCACGGAAAAAACAGGAAAGCTGATTTCTATAAATTCTGTTACAGATGCTGATGATTTAATGATTATCAACAAATCCGGATTAACGATTAGAATGGCTGTTGAAGATTTAAGGGTAATGGGAAGAGCAACGCAAGGTGTGAAACTTATTAATATCAAAGGAAATGATTCGATTGCGGCTGTTACCAAAGTAATGAAAGATGATGTTTCTGATCCAGAATTGGATGAAGACGGAAACTTAATCGAGGTTGAAGCTATAGAAAGAGTGAAACCAGTTTTAGAAGTTCTTGAAGATGATGGGGTCGTTGATGATGACGATGAGGAAGATGAAGAAATCATAGAAGATGATGATGTTGAAGACGATTCTGAAGACGATGAATAAATAACAAACAAATCACCAATTAGAATTTTTAATTGGTGATTTTATTTATAAACTTTAAAATATATAAAATGAGAATAAAGCACATTATACTTGCTTCGGCAGTACTAGTTTCTGTTTCATCTTTTGCACAAAAAGAGGAATTAAAAACATTAAAGAAAATTTACGGAAGGGATGAAATCAAAGGAAACGATTTAGTTGAATACAAAGCATTGGTAAATAAAGCAGAACCACTTGCAACCGAAGAAGCAGATAAAATTTATGTTGGGTTTTACAAATCTATGATTCCGGTTTTAGAGTCATTGGCAATAGACAAGACAATGACACAGCAACAAGTCCAAGTGGCTTTATCTAAATTAGTGAGTCCAAAAGCAATTTCAGATTTAGCCAATGGTTTAAACGCTACGTTAGACTATGAGAAAAAAACCGGTAAAAAGATTTACACTGATGATATAGCAGAAACAATCACTTCTTTTAAACCACAATTAACAGATTATGCAATCGCGCTAGGAAAGCTTGATAAAAGTAAAGAAGCTGCAGATGTTTTTTATTCTATTTATACCTTAGACACTAAAGATGTTGATATATTGTTTTACGCAGCTTCTTATGCTGTAAATGCTCAGGACTATGATAAAGCATTAGAATATTATGGAACACTTAAAAAACTGAATTATTCAGGTGAAGGGACAATATACTTCGCCGTTAACAACGCTAGTAAACTAGAAGAGAATTTTGGAAATAATAAAAAACTGAGAGACTTAGCGGTTACGTCTGGTTCACATTCTAAAGCTAGAGAAGAAAAAATTCCTTCAAAAAGAGGTGAAATATATAAAAACATTGCATTGATTCTTAAAGAAAAAGGAAAAACAGACGAAGCTATCAAAGCAATTGAAGATGCCCGAAAAGAAAACCCTGGTGATGATTCTTTAATTACAACTGAAGCTGAATTGTATTTAAATAACAAAGATTTTGATAATTATACTCGATTAATAAACGAAGCATTAGCTAAAAACCCAAATAATGCCGATTTAGTATATAACTTAGGAGTTATCAGTAGCAATGCTAACAAGATTGATGAAGCTCAGAAATATTATAAAAGAGCCATAGAATTAGATCCTAATTATTTCAATGCATTATTAAACTTATCTGAATTAATATTAAGAGGTGATGAAAAATTAGTGACTGAAATGAACAAATTGGGAACTTCAGATAAAGATAACAAACGATATGAAGCTATTAAACTAGAAAGAGATAAGAATTTTAAATCAGTTCTTCCATATCTTGAAAAAGCAGTTGAATTAAAAGGGGATGATGAAGCAGCAAAGAAAACCCTTTTAAGCGTTTATAATGCTCTTGAAATGACCGATAAGTACAAAGCATTAAAAGCTAAAAATTAATTATCAAATCACAGAATTGATTATATAAAAAAAGTCCCAATTTAATTGGGACTTTTAGTTTCCTAAACTAACCAAAATATATTTAAAAAAATAATTATGCAACACCGTTTTCTTGAGTAGAAACTTTTTTCAAGAAAGATCTGATTAATACGCTGTTTGTATTGATACCAGAGTTAATCAATTGTTTTTTGCTGAATGTTCCGTTTGATGTATCGTTTGTAGTTTTTTTAGAACCCATAAACCAAACTGCAAAATCCATTGAAGTAGAAGCAACAGCATTATCAGTAGTGATAACAGTACTAGCAACTTTAGAAACAGAAACTTCAGTAGCAGTAGTTGCAACAACACCAATAGTGTTTGTTTGAGCAAATGCTCCAGTTGAAGACAATACTAATAATACGAATGCAACAAATAATTTGATGTTTGTTTGAGTTCTGTTGTTATTAGCTGTTGTCATAATATTGGGGTTTGTTTCTTATTTCTTTACCAAAACTACGTCAACACTTCTCTTGCTGAAAATATTTTCGATAACTAACCTCAAAACTCGTTTAAACGACAAAACCAATGAATTCAAGGGTTTTAGACGTTTTTTTTGTGCAGTTCGTCTATAATATGTTTAAAAAAGAGGTGTTTTACCGATGAAAAACCATAATTTTCCATGAACTACATAATCCTAGTGAATATCATAATGATAATTCAATGAATAGTGACAAAATCTTAGTAAATTAGCATCATAATATAATA
The DNA here is from genome assembly GCA_043733645.1 of Flavobacterium sp. Classification (GTDB taxonomy): domain Bacteria; phylum Bacteroidota; class Bacteroidia; order Flavobacteriales; family Flavobacteriaceae; genus Flavobacterium. The sequence goes on from JAYTGH010000009.1 coordinate 5,066, forward strand.
TTCGCATTCCAAAATGAAAGTAGAGCAAAAGGGACATACCACAACGATTAGAAATACTCAGGGAAGTACTGCCGAGTTTTATCAAAAGCTTCATCACGAGTACAATAGTTTTAAATCGCAAAACATTATAGTCGATTTATCTCAGGATAAAGCCTTGACCATGGATGATATAAAACTTTTTAATGATTTAATTAAAACGCATGCCAAAGCAAAGAAGTCGTTAGTGCTTGTGAGCAATAGCGTTAATTTTAATGCTGTTCCAAAAAGCATTACGCTTGTTCCAACAATTTTAGAAGCTCATGACATTATAGAAATGGAAGAAATTGAGCGCGATTTAGGATTTTAGCCAATAGAATAATTATTCATTATCAATTGTCAATTAAATATGAAGTTAACCATACTTGGGTGTTATGCAGCAACTCCACGAACTATAACTAATCCAACCTCGCAGGTTTTGGAAATTAGAAACCGAATGTTCCTTATTGATTGTGGAGAAGGAACCCAAGTTCAGTTGCGCAAAAACAAACTTAAGTTTTCCAAAATCAACCATATTTTTATTTCGCATTTGCATGGAGATCACTTTTATGGATTGGTAGGTTTGATTTCTACCTTCATGTTGCTCAACCGTCAAACCGATTTACATGTGTACGGTCCAAAAGGCGTAAAGGAAATTGTATTGCTTCAGTTGCGCTATTCCAATTCGTTTACAGGATATAATTTATATTTTCATGAATTGACATCTAAAGAAAGTGAGGTTGTTTATGAAGATGAAAAAGTAGTGGTAAAAACAATTCCCTTAAAACACCGAATATATACCAACGGATTTTTGTTTCAGGAAAAAGTTGGTGACAGAAAACTAAATGTTGACGCTGTTCAAGAGTATAAAATTGATACTTGTTATTATCAAAAAATTAAAAACGGAAGCGATATCACACTTGATGACGGAACTATAATTCCAAATGAGGAAATTACTTTTGATCCAATCCAACCTAAAAGCTATGCATTCTGTAGTGATACAATGTATGATGAATCAATTATTCCGATAATTCAAGATTGTGATGTGTTGTATCATGAAACAACATTTTTAGAATCAGAAGCTGATAAAGCTGAGAAAACAATGCACAGTACAGCAAAACAAGCAGCAACTGTTGCGGCAAAAGCAAATGTTAAACAATTAATTTTAGGACATTACAGCACTCGATACGATTCAATTGATTTATTCAGACAAGAAGCAGAAATAGTATATTCAGATGTATTGTTAGCTGATGATGGTAAAACATTTGAATTTTAAATTAATTTTGTAGTGAAAAATAAAAGTAAAAATGGAAGACTTAAGCAATTATAGAAAGTCCTACGAGAAAAGTCAACTTCTGGAAAATACTATTCCGGAAGATCCAATCAATTTATTCCACAAATGGTTTAATGAAACCCAGGAGTTTGGCGGAATAGATGAGGTCAATGCTATGACTATTGCTACTATTGGTTTAGATGGTTTTCCTAAATCGAGAGTTGTTTTACTTAAAAATTTCAATGAAGAAGGTTTTATCTTTTACACCAATTATAATTCCGAAAAAGGAAAAGCAATCCTAAACAATCCTAATATTTGCCTCTCATTCTTTTGGCATAGTATGGAAAGACAGGTTATTATTAAAGGAATAGCGGAGAAAACCTCGGAAACAATTTCAGATAATTATTTCAGCTCAAGACCAGATGGAAGTAAACTGGGCGCCATAGTTTCCCCGCAAAGCGAAGTTATTCCATCAAGAGACTATTTGGACAATAAATTAAAAGAGTTGGAATCAACTTATGAAGGTAAAGAAATTCAACGCCCGGAATATTGGGGTGGATTTTTAGTTCGACCAATAGAAGTAGAATTTTGGCAAGGAAGACCAAACCGATTGCACGACAGAATCAGATATAAACTACAAGACGATTTCAATTGGAAGATTGATAGACTTTCTCCTTAAACTGTATTATGACTATTTAAAATTAGATAAACCACTCACATGAGTGGTTTTTTTAGTTTTGTGAACGGATAAAATAAGTATCGACGAAATACATTAAAGTAGGAATTATTCCTATAATAAATTAAATATAATGTATTTTATCGATTTTATTTGTCATTTAAACGTTAAAAGTTGTAGAATTGTCTAACGAAATAAAACAATACGTTCTTTCAAATTAAATTATATAAAGTGTTTGCCCCACATCTACTTTATTAAAAAAACTGTCAATATTAATCGAAATAAAGTGTTTGCCCCACATCTACTTTATTAAACTTAACCTACTATTATGAAAGCAAAAATGTTTAGAGCATTGTTGCCGTTAGCAATTGTGTTCACTATGGTATCTTGTTCTTCTGACACATCAGAAGGCTCTTCAACTGACAACAAACTTGTAACTACCTACAGTTACAATGACACTGAGTTGAAACTTGTTGCACTTATCAATGATTATCGTGCAAGCATTGGATTGAACAGACTTGAAGTTATCAATCATATCTCTTACAAATCACAAGAGCATAATATTTACATGATTGATAATAAAGTGGTAAATCACGATTATTTCCAACAAAGATCTGAAAACCTAGTTGAAGTACTAGGTGCCGTAAGAGTAGGAGAGAACATTGCCTACAACTACCAAACCGCAGAAAGTGCAATGAGTGCCTGGTTAAACAGCCCAGCTCACAAAGCCAATATCGAAGGTGATTACACTCATTTGGGTATATCCGTAACAGTTGATGAAACAACCGGAAAAAAATATTACACCAATATGTTTATGAAGAAAAAATAGTTTGATTATTGTTTTGTTTGATTTTGACAGATCGAAAAATCCCGAAGTAAATCGGGATTTTTTTTGTTTTAATATGTCGAATCTGACTCGAGCTACTCGAACTGGCGCAGCAATTATTTCAAACTGCCAACCATGTCTTCCGGTTTTACCCAAGCATCAAAATCTTCGGCAATAACATACCCCAATCGAATCGCTTCTTCTTTCAAAGTCGTTCCGTTTTTATGTGCTGTTTGGGCAATTTCAGCCGATTTGTAATAACCAATTTTAGTATTTAAAGCAGTTACCAGCATTAATGAATTATCAACCAA
>JAYTGH010000010.1:0-8145 GCA_043733645.1 Flavobacterium sp.
AAGGAGGCTACAATGGCTAAATTAAAATCTACCAAAGTTGCTGATGAAACCATATACAGTTGTTTACAAATGCTGGGAGGTTATGGTTATATGGAAGAATATCCTTTAGCTCGTTTATTTAGAGATAGTCGATTAGGGCCAATAGGCGGCGGAACTTCTGAAATTCTTAGAGAGATTTTGTCTAAAATGATAATTGATAAACAGAACTATCAGCCAGCTGTGAAATAAGAAGAAAATAGAATTAAGATCGTTTCACTGAAAGAAGCAAGAAAAATAAAAGGTATTGTCTTTTTTCTTGCTTCTTTTTTCTTTTCTCTAAATGCGTTAGCGATTGGAGCAAGTACCCTGCCTGCCGGCAGGAAGGCGTGTACTGCGGAAAGCGCGACCCGAAGGGAAACGCCCGAAAAAAAATCGCAATTCGTAATTCGTAATTGCTTTGCCAGTTCCCAAATAAAAATGAACTTTAATTTGCTCGGGTCATAATTATTTATATCTTTGCGCCCTTAACGAGAGGAGGTGTCTATATTATGTTAATTATACCAATTAAAGACGGAGAAAATATCGATAGAGCATTAAAGCGCTATAAAAGAAAATTTGATAAAACAGGAACTGTTCGTCAGTTGCGTTCGCGGACTGCTTTCATTAAACCTTCAGTTGTTAGAAGAGCACAAGTTCAAAAAGCTGCTTACATTCAGAACATGAGAGACGGATTAGAAAGTTAGTCGTTAATTTTCTAAAAATATACTAACCGTTAGTACTTAAAGTTTCATAACTTTGATGCTAACGGTTTTTTTTATGGAAAATTTTAAGGATAAGTTTCAGGATTATTTATTGTTGGAGAAGAATTATTCTCAACATACCGTTACTGCTTATATAAATGACATAGGTTTTTTCGAATCTTTTTTATCTAATGGATTTGAGGATGATAATTTGCTTCGGGTAAACTACAACCAAATCCGCTCCTGGATAGTTTCGCTTTCTGATGATGGGATTTCCAATTCTTCAATCAATCGAAAAATATCATCCTTAAAATCGTTTTACAAATTTTTGCTAAGGACAAAGCAAATCGATTCGAGTCCGTTACTAAAACACAAAGCATTAAAAGCACCCAAAAAAATTCAAATTCCTTTTTCGGAAAAAGAATTGGATATGGTTTTGAATCAGATAACTTATAAGGAAGGTTTTGAAGGCGTTAGAGATAAATTAATTGTTGATTTGTTTTATACTACCGGAATTCGAAGAACAGAGCTAATACATTTAAAAGTGCAAAACATAGATTTGTCCAACAATACTATTAAGGTGCTTGGTAAGAGAAATAAAGAAAGAATTATTCCAATTTTAACAATAATTGAAGAACAGATAAGAAAATATTTATCGGAAAGGACAAGCATACAAGACGTTAAAGATGGTGATTATTTTTTTCTACTGTCAAATGGCGTTAAATTAAACGATTCGTTTGTTTATCGGCTAATAAATTATTACTTTAGTAATGTCTCAGAGAAAGTAAAAAAAAGTCCGCACATATTAAGACATACATTTGCGACTCATCTACTAAATAATGGGGCAGACATAAATTCAGTAAAGGAATTATTAGGACATTCTAGTTTGGCATCGACACAAGTATACACGCATAATAGTTTAGCAGAGCTCCAAAAAGTCTATAATAATGCTCATCCTAGAAATAAAAAGTAATTCTTAATGTTTAATTAATAAAAGATTTAATTATGAAGGTAAGTGTTCATGCAGTTAACTTTGCCGTTGACAAAAAGCTAGTGGATTTTATCCAAGAAAGATTGAGTAAACTTGAAAAATTTTATGATAAAGTTGTCTCGGCTGACGTTTTTTTGAAGGTTGAAAAAACAAGTGATAAAGAAAATAAAGTAGTTGAGGTTAAAATTCATGTACCCGGAGATGATTTTATGGTAAAAAAGCAATGCAAAACTTTTGAGGAGGCAACAGAGGTTTCGGCAGAATCGTTAGAGCGATTATTGATTAAAAGAAAAGAAAAAATCAGAACACATATTTAAAATAATTTTTTTTTGAAAATGTTTTGATTGAAACACAAAAAGATATACATTTGCAGTCCGTTAGAAATAGCGGACTTTTTTTATTGCTATTGCCAGCGTAGCTCAGTTGGCTAGAGCAGCTGATTTGTAATCAGCAGGTCGTGGGTTCGAGTCCCTCCGCCGGCTCAAATATAAGGTATTGAAATAGAAAAAGTTGGGGAGATACTCAAGCGGCCAACGAGGGCAGACTGTAAATCTGCTGTGTGAACTTCGCAGGTTCGAATCCTGCTCTCCCCACAAGATTTTGAATAAGTAATTTTCATAAAGCTCGCTTTGATGAAAATTGAGTTTCAAAAGCTTGAGTATCGTCGGAACGACAATACAGGATCACAAGCTTGCTTGTAATTCTTTTATTATTCTGAATTGAAATTCAGGATATTTTAAAGGACAATCAATAAAGTAAGTATCCAAGCATCAAGGAAAACTGCCGACTTAGCTCAGGGGTAGAGTGCTTCCTTGGTAAGGAAGAGGTCACGGGTTCAATTCCCGTAGTTGGCTCAAATTAAATTGAATATTGAACACTAATAAATATATATAACTAAGTTTAAAATTAATTAAAATGGCAAAAGAAAATTTTAACCGTAACAAGCCCCACTTAAACATCGGAACAATTGGGCACGTGGATCACGGAAAAACTACATTAACTGCAGCAATTACAAAAGTGTTGTCTGATGCAGGATATTGTCAAGCAAAATCATTTGATCAAATTGATAATGCTCCAGAAGAAAAAGAAAGAGGTATTACTATCAACACTTCACACGTTGAGTACGAAACTGCTAACCGTCACTACGCACACGTTGACTGTCCTGGTCACGCGGATTACGTAAAGAACATGGTTACTGGTGCTGCTCAGATGGATGGAGCTATCTTAGTAGTAGCTGCAACTGATGGACCAATGCCACAAACTCGTGAGCACATCCTTTTAGGTCGCCAAGTAGGTATTCCAAGAATGGTTGTATTTATGAACAAAGTGGATATGGTTGATGATGCTGAATTATTAGAATTAGTTGAAATGGAAATCAGAGATTTATTATCTTTCTACGAATATGATGGAGATAATAGTCCAGTTATTCAAGGTTCTGCTTTAGGAGGATTGAATAGTGATCCGGCATGGGTGCCAAAAATCATTGAATTAATGGCTGCTGTTGATGCATGGATTGAAGAACCAGTTCGTGATATTTCAAAACCATTCTTGATGCCAGTTGAAGATTCATTTACAATTACTGGTCGTGGAACTGTTGCTACAGGTCGTATCGAAACAGGAATTGCTAATACAGGAGATCCTGTTGAAATCATTGGTATGGGAGCTGAAAAATTAACTTCTACTATTACAGGAGTTGAAATGTTCCGTAAAATCCTTGATAGAGGTGAAGCAGGAGATAACGTAGGTTTATTGTTAAGAGGTATTGATAAAGCTGATATCAAAAGAGGTATGGTTATTATTAAGCCAGGTTCAGTAAAACCACACGCAAGTTTCAAAGCTGAGGTTTATATCTTGAAAAAAGAAGAAGGTGGTCGTCACACACCATTTCACAATAACTACCGTCCACAGTTCTACGTACGTACAACTGACGTAACAGGAGTTATTACTTTACCAACAGGAGTAGAGATGGTAATGCCAGGAGACAACTTAACTATTAATGTTGCTTTGTTAAGCCCGATTGCAATGAACGTAGGTTTACGTTTCGCTATCCGTGAAGGTGGTAGAACAGTTGGTGCTGGTCAGGTAACTGAAATAGTAGCTTAATTATACAATAAATAAAAATCCAGCAGAGGAGCAATTGTTTCTCTGCTGTTTTTTAGTAATAATCAACGGGCGTAGTTCAAGGGTAGAATAGCGGTCTCCAAAACCGTTGATGGGGGTTCGAATCCCTCCGCCCGTGCAAAAATAAAAATACAATGACAAAAGTTGTTAATTATATATCAGAAGCATTTGAAGAATTAAAATCAAATGTTACTTGGCCAGAATGGTCTGAAGTGCAGCGTCTCACTATTATTGTGGCTGTTTTTTCAATAGTTTTTGCTCTAGTAACATGGGGAGTTGACGAAATGTGCGCAAAAGCAATTGCTGGGATTTTTAATTTGATAAAATCATAATTTCTCTGAAATGGCAGATAATAATGTGAAAAAATGGTATGTGGTTCGAGCGGTAAGCGGTCAGGAAAATAAAGTCAAAGCTTATATCGAAACAGAAATCAATAGATTAGGAATGTCAGATTACGTGTCTCAAGTTCTTGTGCCTACCGAAAAAGTAGTCCAAGTAAGAGATGGCAAAAAAATAGCAAAGGATAAAGTTTATTTTCCTGGTTATGTAATGATTGAAGCTAATCTTATTGGTGAAATACCTCATATTATCAAATCGATTACAAGTGTAATAGGTTTTTTAGGTGAAGTAAAAGGTGGAGAGCCTGTGCCATTGCGACTATCTGAAGTGAATAGAATGTTAGGTAAAGTTGATGAATTAGCTGTTAATACAGATACTCAGGCAATACCTTTCAAAATTGATGAAACAATTAAGGTTATTGATGGACCTTTCAATGGATTCAACGGAACTATTGAAAAAATCAATGAAGAAAAGCGTAAGCTTGAAGTAATGGTGAAAATTTTCGGAAGAAAAACACCATTAGAATTGAGCTTTATGCAGGTTGAAAAAGTATAATTTGTTACACTATTATAAACCGCAAACGTCTGCTTCCACAGACTGCTGCAAATTTTTTTAAAAACAATGGCTAAAGAGATTAGTAAAGTAGTTAAACTACAAGTTAAGGGAGGCGCAGCGAATCCATCGCCGCCGGTTGGACCTGCTCTGGGAGCTGCTGGTGTTAATATCATGGAGTTCTGTAAGCAATTTAATGCTAGAACACAAGATCAACCTGGCAAAGTGTTACCGGTACAAATTACCGTGTATAAAGACAAATCATTCGATTTTGTTGTAAAAACTCCACCTGCTGCGATTCAATTATTGGATGCTGCTAAATTGAAATCTGGTTCAGGCGAGCCTAACAGAAAAAAAGTTGCTAACGTAACTTGGGATCAAATTAAAGGAATCGCTGAAGACAAGATGGTTGATTTAAATGCGTTCACAATCGAATCTGCAATGAGCATGATTGCTGGAACAGCTAGATCTATGGGTATAACTGTAACTGGAGATTCTCCTCTAAAATAAGGTAAGAAATGGCAAAATTGACAAAAAAACAAAAAGAAGCTGCTTCAAAAATTGAGAAAAACAAACTATATTCTTTAAAAGATGCTTCGTCTTTATTGAAAGTTGTTGCTTCTGCAAAATTTGATGAGTCAGTAGATATTGCTGTTCGTTTAGGAGTTGATCCAAGAAAAGCAAATCAAATGGTAAGAGGCGTTGTTACACTTCCTCATGGAACTGGAAAAGATACTAAAGTATTAGCTTTAGTTACTCCGGATAAAGAAGCAGAAGCGAAAGCTGCTGGTGCTGACTATGTTGGATTGGATGATTACCTTCAAAAAATTAAAGATGGTTGGACAGATGTTGACGTAATTGTTACAATGCCAGCTATCATGGGTAAATTAGGTCCGTTAGGACGTGTGTTAGGACCAAGAGGTTTAATGCCAAACCCTAAAACAGGAACAGTAACCATGGAAATTGGTAAAGCTGTAGCTGAAATTAAAGCAGGTAAAATCGACTTTAAAGTTGATAAAACTGGTATCGTTCACGCAGGAATTGGAAGAATCTCTTTTGAATCTGACAAACTTGTTGACAACGCACACGAAATTATTCAAACATTACTTAAATTAAAACCAACTGCAGCCAAAGGTACTTACATTAAGTCAATTCACTTGTCTAGTACTATGAGTCCTGCTATTGCTTTAGATCCTAAAGCGGTATAATTTAGTTAAACAAATTTTATTATGACAAGAGAAGAAAAATCAATCGCGATAGAAGATTTAACTGCAAAGTTGGCTAATGCAAATGTAATTTACATAGCTGATACGTCAGGATTGAATGCTGAAACAACCTCTAACTTGAGAAGAACTTGCTATAAAGCAGGTATCAAATTAGAAGTAGTTAAAAACACATTGCTAGAAAAAGCAATGGAAGCTTCAAGTAATAATTATGGTGATTTAGCAAGTGTATTAAAAGGAAACTCTTCAATTTTTATTGCAGATATCGCTAATGCACCAGCAAAAATTATCAAAGATTTCAGAAAAAAATCAGATAAACCAGCTTTCAAAGGAGCTTACATCAACGGTGAAATTTACATCGGAGATAACCTTATCGATAGCTTGGCTTCATTGAAATCGAAAGAAGAAGTTATTGGAGAAATCATTGGATTACTTCAATCTCCTGCAAAACGTGTTATTGCAGCATTGTTAAACAATGCAGAACAAAAAGGCGAAACAGTAGAATAATTAGAGCAGACTAAAAAATAATAATTAAAGAACATTTTAAACGATAGAAAAAATGGCAGATTTGAAACAATTCGCAGAACAATTAGTTAACTTAACTGTAAAAGAAGTTAACGATTTAGCTACAATATTAAAAGATGAGTATGGTATCGAGCCTGCAGCTGCAGCTGTAGTTGTGGCTGGTCCAGGTGCTGGTGATGGAGCTGCTGCTGAAGAGCAAACAGAATTCACAGTAGTACTTAAAGAAGCTGGTGCTTCTAAATTAGCTGTTGTAAAAGCAGTTAAAGAATTAACAGGTTTAGGTTTGAAAGAAGCTAAAGATCTTGTTGACGGTGCACCATCTAACATCAAAGAAGGAATCACTAAAGCAGAAGCTGAAGGTTTGAAAAAATCTTTGGAAGAAGCTGGAGCTGTTGTTGAATTAAAGTAATTCAACCTCGGTTTTAGAACTAGGTTTAGGCCTTGGACAAAAGCGTCCAAGGGCCTAAACCATTTTTCGTATAATAAAATTATATCCAGTTTTATTACTAATACGAAAATTTTTTGATCGATAACGAAGAAAAAAAATGGGCGAACTTGGTTCATTTTTAAAGATGTATCGGTATAAAAAGAAAGTATGGATTACTTAGTGTTTCTACACAAAAAATCACTTTTTTTTAATCAAAATTTTGCTCATTGATGATAACAAATCAGACTGAAAGATTGAATTTTGCCTCTACTAAAAACATACCACAATATCCAGATTTTCTAGATGTTCAGGTAAAATCTTTTCAAGATTTCTTCCAATTGGAAACGAAATCAGACGAGAGAGGCAACGAAGGGTTATACAACACCTTCATGGAAAACTTTCCAATTACCGATACAAGAAACCAATTTGTATTGGAATTTCTAGATTATTTTGTTGACCCACCACGTTACACCATTCAAGAGTGTATCGAAAGAGGTTTAACATATAGTGTGCCTTTAAAAGCAAGACTAAAACTTTATTGTACAGATCCGGAACACGAGGATTTTGAGACAATTGTACAAGATGTTTATCTTGGAACAATTCCATACATGACACCAAGCGGTACTTTTGTTATCAATGGCGCTGAACGTGTTGTTGTTTCTCAATTACACCGTTCACCTGGGGTTTTCTTTGGTCAAAGTTTCCACGCTAATGGTACCAAGTTATATTCAGCGAGAGTAATTCCTTTTAAAGGATCTTGGATTGAATTTGCTACCGATATCAATAGCGTAATGTATGCTTATATCGACAGAAAGAAAAAATTACCTGTAACCACTTTATTCCGTGCAATCGGTTTCGAAAGAGACAAGGATATCCTTGAGATTTTCGACCTTGCTGAGGAAATTAAAGTTTCTAAAACAGGACTTAAAAAATATATTGGTAGAAAATTAGCTGCGAGAGTATTGAATACTTGGCACGAAGATTTCGTGGATGAAGATTCAGGAGAAGTAGTTTCTATCGAGCGTAACGAAATTATCCTTGATAGAGATACCATTATCGATAAAGATAATGTGGAAGAAATCATCGATTCTAACGTTAAATCTATTTTGTTACATAAAGAAGATGCGAATCAAGGTGATTATGCCATCATTCACAATACGTTACAAAAAGATCCAACAAACTCTGAAAAAGAAGCTGTTGAGCATATCTACAGACAATTGCGTAACGCAGAACCGCCTGATGAAGAAA
>JAYTGH010000011.1:0-8129 GCA_043733645.1 Flavobacterium sp.
ATGATTAATCAAGTTTTTCAAAGTAAAACGATCCACATCAATCGAACCATCTTCCTTCAATTTCTTTAAAGGTCTGTCCAAATGGCTCATCAAAATGACAGCACCCCCTTTTTCAAGGATGGTTTTGATGGTGGGTACAGCCGCTCTCATGCGCGTATCGTCCGTGATAGCGAGCGTTTTTTTGTCAAGTGGGACATTAAAATCCACGCGTACGAGGACTTTTTTTCCTGCAAAATCTAAATTCATAGAGTGATTTTCTTTTTATGTTTGATAATAAAATAGACATTAGATGTTTAGACCTGAGATATTAGATATTTCAATCTATTTACTGAGAATCTAATTGCCGCGCAAAAATACACTTATTGAAGCAGCAATCTACACTTTATCACATTTTATCAACCAATGTCATCACTATTTCACTGAAATAAGCTCTATTGCCCTGTCCACCTACACATTCGTACCCCTCAGTATTTTGCATTTCATGCATCGCAAAAGTAATAATCTCTTTGATTAAAGCCAGTGAGTCCAAATTTGACATTTCAACTGTATGCATCATCATTAAAATAATGAAGGAAAAAGGGTCGTACGGATTTAAGTCATTTAATTTATTTTTAAATATTAATAGTAATATTTGTACGATTTGGTTATCAATAGAATGTAGAGATGTTTAAATTTTAATATGGAGAATAGAGTATGTCACGAAAAAAACATTTTTTATCAAAAATTCAACTTGAGTTGAGTTTACTTTTGTGTAACAGTCAAAGCAAAAAGTTTAATTCAAAAAAACAAGGCGTTTTACTGTATTTTAGTTTAAACGAATTAATAAAAACAATTTTTAACTAATTAAAAAACTTAGACAATGAAAAATTCTATTCAAGACTTGAAAAATCTCTTAACAAAAGGAGAAAAATTATCAAATGAAAAATTAGCTGCTATCAAAGGTGGATGTGGTACTGTCGCTGACCCAAAACGCTGTATATGCTAATAAGGTAAATGACATTTGTCAAAATTTTCTTTATTAGTTTAGTACGAAAGCAGATATATTGGATTATATAGAACTTCAAAAATGGTCTCTTTTTTGAAGTTCTATTTTTATTTTAGACACCCAAAATTCTTGAACAATAATGCTTGTTTGCAATTCTACTATTCATTATCGCTTTTTACTCATTACTTTCTTCTTTTTCATGAACATGGAAGAGCAAAGGTGTAGCACTATTGATTTCCAAAAAGATTCTACTAATCTAAGAAATATTCTAATATCCGCACAAAATAATTCATTAAAAAACTTTCCACAGGCTATTTCAGAAGCCCAAATTGCACTTAATTTAGCACTTGCCCTTAAAGAAAGCAAACTTATATTTAGTGTCTATCGAACTCAAGGCAATATTTATGAAGAAAATAATCGTTTGACAGATGCATATTCATGCTATGAGAAAGCCTTAGCAATGCAAAATTTAGTATCTGTCAATCTCAAATTAGATATTTATCTGGATTGGGCAATTATCAATAAAAAATTGTCAAAATATGATGTTACCAAAGATTACTATCAACGCACCTTGGATTTAGCTTATAAAGTGAATGATTTAGAAATAGTCGAGTTTGTTTATTCGGGTTTGGGTACATTGAATGGTGCATTGGGCGATTTTGATAAAGCAATTGACTACCATTTACAGTCAAAAGAAATAGCAGAAAAAAGAAAAAATACTGAGGGGGTCATTTCTGCATTTGTCAATATTGCAACTGTCTATACGCAATCGAAAAATTATAGATTAGCTTATAATTCTCTTGAAAAAGGATATGATTTAGCTTTTAGTCTCAAAGATACCATGCGTATTGCTCATATTTCAAATATCTATGGCAAGGCTTTAAATGCTGAAAAAAAATACAGGGAGGCGATTTTATACCACCAAAAGGCATTAAAATATTGTGAACAACTCAATAATAAAGCTATGATAGCGCAAACTTTGGGCTTAATGGCGGATGTTTATACCCACATGGAACAATATGATAATGCTGAAAAGACTTTCAAAAGATGCTTTGAATACAGCAGTTATTTTGATTTTTATGAACAGCCTAATTTATATTTTTCGATTGGTAATTTTTATTTGAAAACTAAACGACCATCAGAGGCGGCAAGTGCTTTCAATAAAAGCCTTAATTTGGCATCAAATAAAGGTTTTATTGATTTAATTCAAAAAACAAATAGAGGATTAGTGGATGTCTATCAACAACTGGGAGATGGGAAAAGAGCGCTGAAACACATGAAAATAGCTAAAATTTATGAAGATTCAATTTTTAATGGTGATAAAATAAGGCGTATTGCGGAAGCCCAATATAAATTTGATATGGGCAAAGCAGAAGCTGAACATAAGCTCAATGTAGCAAAAAGTGAAAAAGAAATTCAAGCACTCAATTTGAGCCAAAACCGAATAGTCCTTTTTTTAGTATCTATTTTATTGTGCGCTGTGTTTATGTTTTCTGTTTTTTATATCAAACAAAAGAATAAAAACAATGCTATTTTATCTCAAAAAAATATTGAAATACTATTGAAAAATAGTCGCTTGGAAAAATCTAATGAGGTTTTACAACAATTTGCTTATGCTTCAGCGCATGATTTAAAAGAGCCTTTGAGGAGTATCAGTGGTTTTGTAAGTATTATTAATAGAAAATACACACAATTATTACCACCAGAATCGAGCGAGTATATGAACTTCGTTGTGATGGGTGTCAAAAGGATGGAAAGCCTCATTGCAGCTTTGTTAGAATATTCAACACTTGCCTCCGATGAGGAAAATTTCAATCACTCAACACCACTTTTACAAATACTCCAAGATGTCAATTCTAACCTTAACAGTGTTATTTTAGAAAAAAAAGCGGTCATTGAGCATTTAGGCTATTTACCTCCGCTTAAAATTAGTCGGCTACATTTAACTCAGCTTTTTCAAAATTTGATAGGTAATGCCATAAAATTTAGTGACAAAAAACCACTTGTTCAGATAAAAGGAAAAGTTGAAAATGGACAATATATTCTTGAAATAAAAGATAACGGTATTGGTATGAAAGAAGAATATAGTGACAAAATATTTCTTTTATTTCAAAGGTTAAATCGTTCTACACATGAAGACACGGGTATTGGATTGGCAATATGTAAACAAATAGTTGATAAATATGAAGGCATCATTCAATTCAAATCCATAGAAAATGTAGGAACTACTTTTATACTTTCCTTTCCTATTAAATTGATTGAAACAGATAAAATACCTTCAAAAATAGCTTTAGAATTGGCTTAAATTATTCGAAAAAAGCTTACTAAAAGACTGATGATACTGAGGGGTATCATCGGTCTTTCTTTTTTTTGATTTATGTCGAATAAGGTAATAAATGGATACTTAAATTGTATAACTAATTGGCAGTCAATTGCATGCATACAATTGTTATATAAAAATATAAGGGTCGAATTTAAGTCAAAAATCTTTCTATTAAGCATATCAATAAAATTTTCTATAAACTGTTTACCAACAATTTATGAATATACTAATCTTTAATTCAATAAAAATACATTGTCACTAAATAGCATTTACGGTTAAGCATACAATTTTGAGCGCACCTATCTTTGAGTAACAAAAGAGGAAATAAATCAACTCAAATAAGTTATACATTTTACCGTGTAGAAAATGTAATGGTTGAATAAAGCGAATTAACAATAACAATTTTTAACTAATTAAAAAAAACTTTGTAATGAAAAATTCTATTCAAGATTTGAAAGACCTATTGGCAAAAGGAGAAAAATTATCAACTCAACAATTACTCGTAATTAAAGGCGGCTGCGGTACTCCTACTGACCCAAAACGTTGCAAAAATTAAAGTCGTGCCTTAGTTTTTCATGACATTTTTATTATCCAACTATTTAATGGATAAAATAATGCATGGTGAAAGAAAGCGAATTTATTTGCCTTGGTACATAGAACTTCAAATGGTTTCCTTTTGAAGTTCTATTTTTTTAAAACAACACACGCCCTACTGCAAGGATGCGCACTCAATACTCTGTAATTTTCCATTTTTTATTAATCTTTTTTTGTTTTTTCATGAATATGGAAAAGCAGAGCTGTGCTAATATTGATTTTAAAAAAGATTCTACTAAAATAAAAGACCTTCTAAATACTGCCCAAGATAATTCTACAGTAGATTTTTCAAAAGCCCTTTCTCAAGCTAAAAATGCTCTAAATTTAGCAAATTCTCTTACTGACAAAAATCTTTTATTTACTGCTTATCGAACGATAGGTATTATCAATGAAAATAATAATCGCTTGATAGAAGCATATTCATGGTATGAAAAAGCGTTGACATTGCAAGGTTACTTATCTAATGCTTCTAAATTAGATGTTTATCTTGACTGGGCTATTATCAATAAAAAATTATCCAAATATGAAATAACAAGACAATATTATCAATATGCATTAGATTTAGCTATTAAAATCAATGATTTAGAAATAGTAGAATATGTTTATACCGGTCTCGGCACCTTGAATGGTTCGATAAATGAGTTCGATAAAGCGATTGAATTTCATTTACGTTCAAAAGAAATAGCAGAAAAAAGAAATCATACTGAGGGGGTCATCTTCGCTCAAGTGAATATATCAACTGTTTATATGCAGGCGAAAAATTATAAATTAGCTTATTCATTTCTGCAAAAAGGGTATGACTTGGTTATCAGTACAAAAGATTCCATACGCTTAGATTTTGTGTTAAACGCTTATGGTCAAGTTTTAAATGCAGAAAAAAAATATTTAGAGGCCATTTCTTACCATCAAAAAGCTTTAAAATATTCTGAAAAAATGGGCGATAAATGGATGATTGCCAGCACGCTGAGTTTTATGGCAGATGTATATACTAAAATGGCACAATATAAAAATGCTGAACAAGCTTTTAATCGCTGTTTTAAATATAATAATTATCTTGATTTTTATGAGCAGCCTAAATTATCGCTTTCTCTTGGTAATCTTTATTTGAAAACGAACCGACCCAATCAAGCAGCAGATGCCTTTCATAAAAGCCTTTTAATGTCCACAAAAAGAGGTTTTATAGACCTTATTCAAAAAAGTAATATAGGATTAGCAGATTTTTTTGAACAAGTAGGTAACTATGATGCCGCTTTAAAACATATCAAAATGGCTGAAATGTATAAAGATTCGATTTTTAATGAAGATAAATCAAAAAAAATAGCTGAGGTTCAATATAAATACAATACAGAAAAATCGGAAATTGAATATAAAACCAATCTTGAAAAAAGTGAAAAAGAAATTCAAGCCCTTCAACTTAGTCAAAATCGGACAATTCTTTATTTACTTTCTGTTATTCTATTTGCCATTGTTTCTTTCATTTTTACTTTTTACTATATCAAACAAAAAAATAGAAACAACGCGCTCCTATCTCAAAAAAATATGGAGATAGAGTTGAAAAATGATCGTTTAGAAAAATCGAATGAAATATTAAAACAATTCGCCTATGCCTCAGCGCATGATTTAAAAGAACCTTTACGCAGTATTAGCAATTTTGTCAGTATTATTAATAGGCGATATGCGAAACTTCTACCACCCGAAGCAAGTGAATATATGAATTTTGTCATTATCGGTGTCAAAAGGATGGAAAGCCTTATTTCTGCTTTATTAGAGTATTCAACAGTTGCTTCTGATATGGAAGAAGTGAAGCAATCTATTCTCCTTTCGCAGGTTTTAAATGATGTAAAATATAACCTTCACAATGTCATATGTGAAAAAAATGCTGTTATTGAAATGGTAGGTTATTTACCGCTACTCAAAATTAGTCGTGTACATCTCACTCAACTTTTCCAAAATATAATTAGTAATTCTATTAAATTCAATGACAAAAAGCCACAGGTTCAGATAAAAGGGGAAATTGAAAATCAACAATACATTGTCGAAGTTAAAGACAATGGTATTGGAATGAAATTGGAATACAGCGATAAAATATTCCGCTTATTTCAAAGATTGAGTCGCTCTGCTAAGTATGAAGGAACGGGCATCGGACTGGCAATATGCAAGCAAATAACTGACAAATATGAAGGCACTATTCGATTTGAATCTGTAGAAAATGAAGGCACAACATTTATTCTTTCTTTTCCTGCCAAATTAATTGAGTTGGATAAAATACCTACTGAACCAGTCCAAAAAGATTATAAAGAACAATTGAGTTTATCTTAGGGCTAATACTATTTTATAAAAGGATTTATCCTAAGGTTTGAATTAATACGGATCCACATCCACACTCACCCGTACATTCGAGTACCCCTCAGTATTTTGCATTTCATGCGTCGCAAAAGCGATAATTTCTTTGACTAAAGCAATCGTTTTAGCATCTTTTTCAATTTTAATGAGGTAATCTAAAATATAATACGTGTTGACGCGCTCGACTTGCGGAACGGCGGGACCACTCACGCGACTACCCAATTTTTCTTTCACAATGGTTGTAAAAACTTTAGAGGCATTTTTCAAAACATCGGGTTTTTTATGCTTCAAACTGATACCAATCAAACGATAAAAGGGGGGATAAACGAAATTTTTACGCTCCGCTATTTCTCTGTTAAAAAAATGAAGGTAATTATTCTCCACAATATCTTTCAAAATCGGGTGTTTCACATTAAACGTTTGAATAATAACCCTGCCGCGTTTATGCTTGCGTCCTGCCCTGCCGCTCACCTGCATCATCAGTTGAAATGCTCGTTCAGTGGCTCTAAAATCGGGGAAACGGAGGAGGTTGTCAGCACTTAAAACGCCTACCAAACCCACGTTTTCAAAGTCCAAACCTTTGGTCACCATTTGAGTGCCGATGAGAATTTCGATGCGCTTTTCCTCGAAGTCGTTGATGATTTTTGAATGAGCTGTTTTGGAGCGAGATGTATCCAAATCCATGCGTCCAATCTTCGCATCAGGTAGGTGAATTTTCAACTCATCTTCAATGCGTTCTGTACCGAAACCCTTGATATTCAATGTTTTAGAGCCGCAAGCAGGGCATTCTTTTGGCAACCGAATCGAATAACCGCAATAATGACAACTCAAATTATTGGAGAATTTATGGTAGGTCAAATTCACGTCGCAGTTCTTACATTCGCTTGTCCAATCGCAGGTGCCGCACGCCATTGTGGGGGCATAACCCCTTCTATTTTGAAACAAAATTGCTTGTTCACCCCGTGCCAAAGCCGCTTTTAATTCCTCAATTAATCGGCTCGTAAAATTGCCCACCATCGTTCGCTTTTTCATTTCATCACGACTATCCACTATCATAATTTCAGGCATTTCAATATTGCCCACCCGCGCCGCCATTTCTACCAAACCATACTTGTTTTGTTGAGCATTAAAATACGTTTCTACTGAGGGGGTCGCCGTGCCGAGCAAGACTTTTGCACCGTATAAATTGGCTAAATAAATAGCCGAATCTCTTGCATTATAGCGTGGATTGGGGTCATGTTGCTTAAAAGACGAGTCATGTTCTTCATCAACAATGATGTATTTGAGATTTTTAAAAGGCAGGAATAAACTCGATCGCACCCCCAAAATCACAGGCTTACCCGCCAGCGTTTGCTGCCACAATTCCACCCGCTCATGCCCATTCACACGGGAGTGATAAATGGCAATATTATCGCCAAATACCTTTTGAAGACGCATGATTATTTGAGTGGATAACGCAATTTCAGGCAATAAATACAGCACTTGCTCCCCCCTCAGTATCGCCTCATTTATCAGCTCCAAATACACCCGAGTTTTGCCCGAACCCGTCACGCCATGCAGTAAAGTAACATTATGATTTTCAAAACAATTTGTTATACTTTCTATCACTTTGACTTGTTGCTCTGTCAAAATTTGAGCATCTGACAACTCGTCATCGTAGCCATTAACGCGACTGGCTTCTTGTTCAAAAATTTCAAAAATGCCTTTTTTTTCTAAAGCCCGCAAGACGCTAATATCGACTTGCGCTTTTTGGTAAATATCCGAACATTTTATAAGTGCTTGATTTCGAGCGATTTGTGCATAAGCTAAAAGCACATTTGTCTGTTTATCCGATTTTTTAACTAAGTCAAAAGCAGCGGCTAAGGCATACCCCTTGATTGCCGC
>JAYTGH010000012.1:0-8107 GCA_043733645.1 Flavobacterium sp.
TTTCATGCTTTCATTTGATTTTCCTCCGGCAGCATTGATATGTCCGCCGCCATTGAAATGTTCTCGGGCAAATTGATTTACATCAAAAGTACCTTGTGAACGGAACGAAATCTTTATAATATTTTCATCACGATGTTCGATAAAAATCGCAGAAAAAAGAATTCCTTTTATGCTCAATCCATAGTTTACAATACCTTCGGTATCGCCTTTTTGATAATGAAATTCATCTAATTCTTTTTGAGAAAGCGTAATGTAAGAGGTTTTATATTCAGGAAAAACTTTTATGTTTTGCAAAGCTCTTCCAAGAAGTTGCAATCTGTTGGCTGAATTATCGTCGAATAATAAATTATGAATGTCACTGTTGTCAATGCCTAAATCAATCAATTCGGCAACAATTCGGTGCGTTGTACTGGTTGTTGACGGAAAACGAAACGAACCCGAATCGGTAGTAATTCCGGTATAAATACAAGTTGCTATGGTTTTATCAAGCAAGGCTTTTTTATCCAAAAACGAAATCAGATTATAAATCATTTCACAAGTAGAACCAATCGCAGTATCAGAATAAGTAATCGTTGCATACGTATCCGGTTTCTGATGATGATCAATCATAATCATTGGTGCCGAAAGTTTATTTAAAACCTGTTCCATTTCACCGGTTCTGTGCAGCGCGTTAAAATCTAAAGTAAAAACCAGCTCGGCTTCATTCAATATTTTGGTGCAATTCTCCTTGTCATTTTCATAAATCAAAACGATTTCAGAACTTGGCAGCCAAGCTAGGAAATTAGGAAAATCATTAGGAGAAATTACTATAGGTTTATGGTTTAATTTCAAAAGAAAATGATACAATGCCAAGGTCGAACCCATAGCATCACCATCAGGGCTTCGGTGTGGAATAATGGCAATTTTTTTAGGTGTTGCCAATAAATTTTGAAGGGCAAAAATTTCTTCTTTTTTCATCGTTGGCGAATGTACTAAAAAATGAAATATAGATTGCACAGATTAAGGAGATTTTAAGTTTTATTTGGACAGCAAAAGTCCAAACCAAACAGCAAAAAGTCCGAGAAGAATGCTCAACGCCATATAACCAAATGCCAGTAGTGAATTATTGCTTTGAAACAGATTGAAGTTCTCCATTCCAAAAGTAGAGAAAGTAGTATAGCCACCGCAAAATCCAGTTACTAAAAACCATTTTAATTGGCTGTCATTCAAATTGTTTTTTGCTAAAATTCCAATAAATAAACCAATTAAAAAACAACCGACAACATTGGCAATAAATGTGGCCAACGGAAACTGACTCGACCAAAATTTAGAAACAAAAACGGTTGTCAGATAGCGGAGAACACTTCCGATGGCGCCACCAATAGCTATGTATAGAATCGTTTTTAGCATTACTAATTAGGATTAAGAGATTAGGAATTAGGATTTTTATTTCGTCTTCCATCTTCAAACTTCCGACTTCCATCTGCAGCCGATTTTGGCAAACTCGCTTCTTCTGTCTTACTCGAAGGTTCAATCAGTTTGTTCAATTGTTTGATTTCATCTTCGGTTAATTCCCGATATCTGCCAACATAAACATCCAAAGAAATATTGATGATACGGGTTCGTTTCAATGCGGTAACTTCATAATCAAGATACTCGCACATTCTTCGAATCTGACGATTTAAACCTTGTGTCAGGATGATTTTGAAAACAAATTTGCTGATTTGTTCTACTTTACATTTTCGGGTAACCGTGTCTAAAATTGGAATGCCATTGCTCATTTTTTGGATGAATCTTTCTGTAATTGGCTTGTCTACAGTAACAATATATTCTTTCTCATGATTGTTTCGGGCGCGTAGAATTTTATTCACAATATCGCCATCATCGGTCATAAAAATCAAGCCCTCGCTGGCTTTATCCAACCGTCCAATAGGAAAAATTCTCTTCGGATAATTGATATAATCTACAATATTATCACGAACACTTTGGTTTGTAGTACACTCAATGCCAACAGGTTTGTTAAACGCTAAATAAATTGGTTTCTCTCTATTTTCTCTAATTAGTTTTCCGTCAACGCGAACTTCATCGTCAATAGAAACTTTTGTTCCCATTTCAGGAACAATTCCGTTAATGGTAATTCGTCCTTCTTCCAATAGTTTATCAGCTTCACGACGAGAACAGTAACCCGATTCGGAAAGAAATTTATTGATTCGTGTCTGATTGATTTCCATTTGGCAAATATAAGATAAATTAAGAAGTTCAATTTAAATTCTATTTCTTGATAAGTAAGTTAATAAAAGGTTTCAAAAAAGTAAAAAAAAGGTTTGTAAGTAGTAAGATTTTGCTATTTTTACCCACATGAACATACAAGGAAAACTTATAATTATTGGCGGTGCTGTTGATAAAGGCAGTTTCACTGAGACAGATTTGGATAAAAATGCAGCAAAGAATTTAAACTTCTTTGAAGCTGGTATTTTAAAAAGAATCATTGACGAATCAAAACATAAAGCGGCTTCCCGCATTGAAGTGGTTACAACTGCTTCAAAAATTCCAAAAGAAATTGGTCCAGAATACGTAAAAGCATTGCACTATCTTGGTGCTGACAATGTTGATGTTTTAAATATAGAACGTCGCGAACAAGCTATGGAACCTGAAGTTTTAGATCGCTTGAAGGCTGCAGATGTGGTTATGTTTACTGGTGGCGACCAATTGCGATTGACATCCATTCTTGGCGGAACTCCATTTCATGATATTTTATTGGACAAATACCACAATGAAGATTTTGTCTATGCAGGAACTTCTGCTGGTGCTGCTGCAGCTTCCAATAATATGATTTATCAAGGAAGTAGTAGCGAAGCTTTGTTAAAAGGTGAAGTGAAAATCACAAGCGGTTTAGGCTTGATTGATGGTGTAATTATCGATACCCATTTTGTGCAACGTGGCCGAATTGGACGTTTGTTTCAAGCGGTCGTTGGAAATCCAAAAGTACTTGGAATTGGTCTCGGAGAAGATACCGGTTTATTGATTACTAATAATTCTATGATGGAAGCAATTGGTTCTGGATTGGTAATTCTGGTTGACGGAAAAGAAATAAAAGACACTAATTTAACCCAAGTCGAATTGGGTCAACCGATATCAATCAATCATCTGGTAACCCATGTGATGAGCATTAATGATACTTTTGATTTGACTACTTTCAAGATGACTATTAAGTCTTCTCAATACGTTTAAATGGATGGTTAGATTTTTGGATAATTAGATTATTTAGCTTCCAACAATCCAACAATCCAACAATCCAACAATCCAACAATCTAAAATGAAAATTATTATCCACGGCGGATTTTTCTCTGAATCGTCAACCAATCACGAAACAAAAGTTGCCAAACAACAAGCATTACTTCGTATTGTAAAGGATTCTTATGACTATCTGAAAACACATACTGCTTTGGAAACTGTGGTTTATGCAGTTTCACTTTTGGAAGATAATGAATTATTCAACGCTGGCATTGGTTCTCAAATTCAGGCAGATGGGAAAATAAGAATGAGTGCTTCTTTGATGGATGGTTCGACGATGAAAATGAGTGGTGTTATCAATATTGAAGAAGTAAAAAATCCGGTGCAGGTAGCTGAAGTTTTATTGAATTATGATGATAAAGTCCTCGGCGGAAGCGGAGCAACTAATTTTGCAAGAGAACACGGATTCAAACAATTTTCTACCGAAATTCCACAACGACGTTCAGAATACGAAGCCAAATTGGCTGCCACTCGAATTGGAACTGTAGGTTGTGTGGCTTTGGATACAAATGGAAAAATTGCTGTTGCCACTTCAACCGGAGGAAAAGGTTTTGAGATTCCGGGAAGAATCTCGGATTCGGCAACAGTAGCCGGGAATTATGCTAACGAATTTTGTGGTGTAAGTTTAACAGGCGTTGGCGAAGACATTGTTAGTGGGGCAGTAGCTGCAAAAATTGTAACTCGTGTTACTGATGGATTTTCATTAGAAAAAGCTTTTGAAAAAACCTTTGCAGAATTGTTGCCTTTTGATGGTTTTGCTGGTGCGATAGCTATCGATAACAAAGGAAATTTATATCATCAGGATTCTCATCCAAGCATGGTTTTTGCCAGTTTTGATGGAATAAATGAGGAAGTTTTTAATTAGATTTTTTTTATATTTCCCAAAGAAAACTAAACGTGAATAATAGCCCCGATTGCAGCAAACTACCGAGTAGTGCGGAAAGCGGGACAACTGGTCTTAGAAAGACAAACGATGTGCTTCTGAACAAGAAAAATTCCAATCTTTCGACTGGGATTTTTTATTGTAAATTTAATATTAAGAGGAGGAAGCCCGGTGGGCTTCAGGTATGCGAACTTTAGTTCGCTTTACAACCCCTAAAAAAAAGACCAATCTTTCGATTAGTCTTTTTCTATATAAGTAAGTTAAATAAGATTGTACAAACGTTTATTTTACTTTTTTAAGTACTGCTTTGAAAGCTTCTGGGTGATTCATTGCTAAATCGGCAAGAACTTTACGGTTCAATTCGATTCCGTTAGCTTTTACTTTTCCCATAAACTGTGAATAAGACATTCCTTCTAGACGGGCTCCAGCGTTGATACGCTGAATCCATAAAGCACGGAAATTTCTTTTGTTCACTTTTCTGTCACGGTAAGCGTAGCACATTGCTTTCTCAACCGCATTTTTAGCAACCGTCCAAACGTTTTTACGACGACCAAAGAAACCTTTGGCTTGCTTCATTATCTTTTTTCTTCTTGCTCTTTTAGCAACTGAATTTACTGATCTTGGCATAATTTTTCTGTTTTTTTGTAGCAGGCGTCCCGAATTTAATCAAGGGAACTTTGTTGGCCATACTCCAAGGTTATTTAAATAATTTTTAACCTAAAGATTATCGAGGCAATAGTGATTAGGCATTAGGCAAAAGTTTTATAACTAATGGCTAGTGGCTTTTCACTAGTGGCTTTTTTAGATAATTCTTAATTGTTGTTTGATGCTTTTCTCATCTGTTTTGTGAACCAAAGCAGAGTGCGTTAAAGCTAACTTACGCTTTTTAGATTTTTTAGTCAGGATATGACTTTTAAAAGCGTGTTTTCTCTTGATTTTTCCAGAGCCAGTAACTTTGAATCGCTTCTTAGCACTGGATTTTGTTTTCATTTTAGGCATTTTTTCCTAGTTTATTTAATTTAACTTACTTACTTGTCTTTGCGAGCTTGCGAAGCAATCTCATTATTCTTTCATCTGCCGTCTGCGAATAAAAACTGCGACTGCTTACTTAGTTTTCTTCTTCGGAGCAATGAACATAATCATTCTCTTTCCTTCTAGAACCGGCATAGCTTCTACTTTTCCGTATTCTTCTAAATCCTGTGCCAAACGCAACAATAAGATTTGACCTTGTTCTTTATAAATAATCGAACGTCCTTTGAAGAAAACAAATGCTTTCAATTTTGAACCTTCCTTTAAAAACTTCTCAGCATTTTTTCTTTTAAATTCGTAATCGTGCTCATCTGTTTGAGGACCAAAACGTATTTCTTTTACAACAATTTGTGTAGACTTTGCTTTAAGCTGTTTATCTCTCTTTTTTTGCTCGTAAATGAATTTTCCATAATCCATTAACTTACAAACCGGAGGAACGGCATTTGGAGAAATTTCTACCAAATCCACTTCTTGCTCTTCAGCTAAACGTAGTGCATCAGAGAATTTAAATACTCCTGGCTCAATGTTTTCTCCTACTAGACGAACTTCTGAAACGCCACGAATCAATTCATTTATTCTGTGGGCTGCTGTTTTTTCTACTCGAGGACTATATCCTCTGTTGTTTCTAATTGCTATAACTTTATAATTTTAACCTGTCAGCCGACAGGCTGGTTAAACTTCAAATGTTTTTAATGTTTTTCCTATTTCTTCATTCACCATCTTGGCAAATTCTTCAATAGTAACCGAAATATTTCCTTTTCCTTCTTGTCCATGACTACGAACAGAGATCGTTCCGTTTTTCTCTTCTTCCTCACCAACAATCAGCATATACGGCATTTTCTGTACTTCAGCATCTCTAATTTTCCTCCCAATCGTCTCGTTGCGGTTGTCAATTAGGGCGCGAATTTCGTGATTTTCTAGCAATTCTAAAACTTTTTTTGCATAATTTTCATATTTCTCGCTCAAAGATAATATAATAGCCTGTTCTGGCATTAGCCAAAGCGGGAAATTTCCTGCTGTATGTTCCAGTAAAATGGCAATAAATCGTTCCATCGAACCAAAAGGCGCTCGGTGAATCATTACGGGTCTGTGCAGCTTATCATCAGCCCCTTTATAAGTCAATTCAAATCGTTCTGGTAAGTTATAATCAACCTGAATTGTTCCCAGTTGCCATTGTCTTCCTAAAGCATCTTTGACCATGAAATCCAACTTCGGACCATAGAATGCTGCTTCACCATATTCTATTACATAATTCAAACCTTTATCGCTTGCTGCACTAATAATGGCGCTTTCGGCTTTTTCCCAGTTTTCATCGCTTCCGATATATTTATCTCTGTTTTCCTTATCTCTTAAAGATACCTGAGCAGTGAAATTTTCAAATCCTAATGAACCAAACACATAAAGTACCAAATCGATTACTTTCTTGAACTCAGAATCCAATTGGTCTGGTGTACAGAAAATATGCGCGTCGTCCTGAGTAAAGCCACGAACACGGGTCAAACCATGTAATTCTCCACTTTGTTCATAACGGTAAACGGTTCCAAATTCAGCATAACGCTTCGGCAAATCCTTATAAGACCAGGGTTTGTTGTTGTATATCTCACAATGATGCGGACAGTTCATAGGTTTCAATAAAAACTCTTCACCTTCAGCCGGAGTATGGATTGGCTGAAAACTATCTGCGCCATATTTTGCATAATGACCAGATGTTACATACAATTCCTTTTGTCCGATATGTGGCGTAACTACTTGCTCGTAACCCGCTTTTTTCTGTGCTTTTTTCAAAAATTGCTCTAATCTGTCTCGTAAAGCAGCACCTTTTGGTAACCATAATGGTAAACCTTGACCTACCTTTTGTGAAAACGTAAATAAGTCTAATTCCTTACCAAGTTTTCTGTGATCACGACGTTTCGCTTCTTCCAGTAATTCTAAATATTCAGTCAAGTCTTTTTGCTTAGGGAATGAAACTCCGTACACACGTGTTAACTGCTTGTTCTTCTCATCACCGCGCCAGTAAGCACCGGCAACACTCATGATTTTCATTGCTTTGATAATTCCCGTATTCGGAATGTGTCCACCACGACATAAGTCAAAGAAATTAGCATGATCACAAAACGTAATCGTTCCGTCTTCCAGATTCGAAATCAACTCTGTTTTGTATTCGTTATTTTTATAAACTTCCAAAGCTTCCGCTTTCGAAACCGGACGCATTTTAAATTCGTGTTTCTCTCTAGAGACTTCTAAAACACGGTCTTCTATAGCTTTAAAGTCGGCATCGGTAATTTTCTTATCACCAAAATCAACATCGTAATAAAATCCATTATCAATAGCAGGTCCAAGCGTCAACTTAATTCCTGGAAACTGCTCTTCCAAAACCTGCGCCATAACGTGCGAAGTAGAATGCCAGAAAGCCTTTTTACCTTCTTTGTCATTCCATGTATATAATATAAGAGAACCATCGGTGGTTAATGCCGTTTCCGTTTCAACAGTTGTACCATTAAAAGCTGCCGAAATCACATTTCGGGCTAATCCTTCACTGATGCTTTTCGCAATATCCATCGGAGTTGTACTTTGCGCAAACTCCTTTACTGAACCGTCAGGTAGTGTAATCTTTATCATTCCTAAAATTTTATGGACTGCAAATATAGTAGATTACCAAAACACTCACAATATATACCACTATATTATAAAAACTATTTCTAAACGTTCCGTTTGCAATCCCTTTAGGGATGAAACACGGGTAGAAAAAATTAATATATTTAAAAATCCCATAAGGGATGATACATATTAAGAGCACATCGTTTTTCCTTTGTCAGGAAGTTCAGTCCCGCTATCCGCTCTATCTGTCATTGCGAGCTTGCGAGACAATCTCACAATGACAGGATGCCGCTCTGCCTGCCTGCAGGCAGGTCGGGGCTAAAG
>JAYTGH010000013.1:0-8094 GCA_043733645.1 Flavobacterium sp.
ATTGCTGTTTTGGACATGGTATAAATAAGGGAATTAAATCTGATAAATTAATAATTTAACAAATTTAGGGAATTCGAAATGAAATAAAAAAGAAATATGATAGCGTTTTCGTTAATTATTTGATAAAAGTTTTAAGTAAGCAATATAGTCCTATTTTTACAAAAAAACTCACGATACTAAATCGTGAGTTTCTACAAACTGAATTTCAATTAACTTTTACTCTTTCACAATTTTTTGAATCACAATTCCTTTATCTGATAGCACTTTAATGAAATAGATTCCGCTTGATTGATTTGAAATATCAATAGTTGTTTTACTTTCATTTACCAAATTAGTTTGTAACAATCTCCCCTGAACATCATATAACTGAACTGAATTGATAGAGTTGTTGCAACTAATCGTGACATTTCCTTTGGTTGGATTTGGATACACCAAAATCGATGCGTCAACATCAAAATCCGGATTGCTCAATTGCTGGAATGTTGTGTTTTCCATATTAGTATCAATTGGTGAATTATAATCAAAATAAATTTTTGCTTTTTTGCTTACGGTACTGCCTTGAACCAAAGTGTTTTTAGATTTTACTTTTATTAAAATATTACCATGCCCTCCTGAATGCAAATTGATGTTCTGGAAAATAAACTCGGCTATGTTTCCTGTAAGTTTAGCCTGGACAGGATCGGAACTATTGAGTACCTGCAATGAATTGACATCAAATTGGGTAGTATCTATGACATCTCTTACTACTATGTTTTGGGCATCAGCAGTTCCGGTGTTTTCAAAGTTGATTACATAATGCAGGTAATTCCCGATTTCTGCAGGTGAAACTACATTGCCTTCGATACAGGTAATATCATTTGGATCATAGGAACCCACTACGGTTTGGTTGTATTGGAATGTGTTATCTGACGGATTTTCGTCTCCAGCAATTGGGTTGATAGTAGCGGTAAAATTTAATACATCTCCAATATTTACTGCCGGTGTATCTGTTGGCGCATTCACATGTAAGGTGATATAAAAACTCCTGTTTTCAAAAGGCAATAAATTAGTATAATCATAGGTTAACAAACCTGTTGACTGCAAACTTGGTGAAACCGTTGAAGAAATAAAATCCAAAACAGCATCATTATATCCGAAAGTTACATTTCCTGAAAGCGTTTGATTTCCCTTGTTTTTATAGACTATTTTATATTGGGCATCAAAACCCGGTTGTGCCCTTGCTATTGGAGCAATCACTACTTCTATATCAGGATGGATACCATTTGCCGTTATGCAAAAATTTTGAGTTGTTGTATTGTTATTATTATTGGCAAAAGGGATAGTAGCTGATGGTGGGGAAAAAGTAAACCAGCTTGGATTTTCAATACTTGGCGTTATATCAAAGCTTCCTGCTTGTGTGTAGAAAGCATAATTACCGGCACCGTTTGTAAAGCTTGCACCGTAATTAGTACCATCATTAATGTTTTCCCGAACATTAGATTTAGGCAAATCTGTGACATCACAACCATCATTATTAGCATCAAAAGTCATTGTACCTGTTATGGTATTGTAATTTCCGCCTGGTGTGAAAGTACAATAAGAATTTACTACTACATTAGGATAACCCCAGGATGTAAAAAGGTTACGGATACTAACTATTTCAGTATCATCGGCACAAACAAACTGCAACGGAATTGATGAAAAATATGCTGAATTTATACCGTCAGTAACCCCATTTTTCATAAATATAGATTGCAACGGATTATTACTAAAATTTCCTCCTCCTTGTACTCTTATTTTTGACAAATCAAGCGTTGTTAGCTGGTTGTTATTACAAATAAAATCACTTATTCTAATAACGCTTGGCGCTATAAAACTCGAAATTAAACTATAACTACAATCTAAAGTGGCAACATTTAAAGGTAATCCTGTCAAGTCGAGAGAAGTGAGTAAAGCCCCGCCACATGATATATCATCCAAACTACCACAATTTGTAAAATTCAAATAGGTTAAAGGGTTATCGAAACAATAAAGTGTTATTAAATATGGAATACCGGAAACATCTAAGCTTGTTAATTGGTTGGAGGAACATTTCAATTGAGACAACGCATTGTAACCAGTTACATTGATCGAAGTTAGTTGGTTACTATTGCAATAGAGGGAACCAAGTGTTGCGGGACAATTAAACAAAAGTGTTGTTAATTGATTGTTATAGCACCAAAGTTGCCCAAGTGAAGTTGCGCTGCTCAAATCAAGTGAGGTCAAGAGGTTGTTAGAACAATCAACCCTTCCTAATGCTGTCAATCCGCTGACATTTAACGAAGTCAATTGATTATCATTACAGGTAACCTCTACTAACGAGGTTAAAGCCGTAAGATCTAAGGTTGAAATTGAATTGTGATTGCAGTCCAAAATAGTTAAGTTAGTAAAACTTTCTATTCCTGTTAAATCAGAAATAGAAGCATAAGGAATTCCTAAGGAATTAATGGCCAAAGCTTCACTTACCTGAATATTTCCGTCAGCATTAGTATCAACGCCATAAGTTATCAATCTGGCTTTAAAATTCGCATCGGGTATGTTGACAATCTGCGCATTTGCAATTCCTGCAAATAATACTAAAATGTAAAATAACTTTTTCATGATTTTGACGTTGTTTGTTTTGACAATAGAAACCTAAAACCCGCTCCGTCTCAGAAGTGGGATAAAAGGCAACTAACTTATTCTCTAACTATTTTTTGAACTTTCATTCCTTTGTCTGAAATTATTTTTAAGAAATACACTCCACTAGATTGATTTGAAATATCAACCGTTGTTTGGTTTTCATTTACTAAACTCGTTTGCAATAATCGTCCCTGAACGTCATACAATTGAACCGATTTTATAGTGTTGTCACAACTAATGTTGACATTTCCTTTGGTTGGATTTGGATACACCAAAATCGATGCGTCAACTTCAAAGGCCGGATTGCTTAGAGCCTGGAATGTTGTATTTTCAAGATTCGTATCAATTGGTGCATTATAATCAAAATAAATATTGGCTCTTTTGCTTACCGTTTCACCTTGAACCAGGGTGTCTTTAGATTTTATTTTTATTAAAATATTGCCATGTCCGCCGGAATGCAAATTGATATTCTGGAAAATAAACTCGGCAATGTTTCCTGTTAGCTTTGCTGTTACCGCATCAGAACTATTGAGTACCTGCAATGAATTGACATCAAATTGGGTAGTATCTATGACATCTCTTACTACTATGTTTTGGGCATCAGCAGTTCCAGTGTTTTCGAAATTGATAATATAATGCAGGTAATTGCCAATTTCTGCAGGTGGCACAACATTGCCTTCTATACAGGTAATGTCATTTGGATCAAAGGAGCCCACAACCGTTTGATGGTATTGGAATGTGTTATCTGATGGGATTTCATCAGTTGCAATTGGGTTTACTGTTGCAGTAAAGTTTAATACATTCCCTATATTCACTGCTGGTGTATCTGTTGGTGCATTTACATGTAAGGTGATATAAAAACTTCTGTTTTCAAAGGGTAATAAATTAGTATAATCATAGTTCAATGAACCTGTTGATTGTGATGTTGGTATAACATCTGAAGAAACAAAATCTAGAATAGCATCGTTATAACTAAAGTTCACATTTCCTGAGAGCGTTTGATTTCCTTTGTTTTTATAAACTACCTGATACCTTGCATTAAAGCCTGGTCTGGCTGCTCCTATTGGTGCTATTACAACTTCTATATCGGAATGGATGCCGTTAGCTGTGATACAGAAATCCTGTGTAACTGTGTTGTTATTATTATTTGCAAATGGAATAATTGCTGTTGCTGGTAAAAAGTTAAACCATGTTGGGTTATCAACATCTGGTGTAATATCAAAATTTCCTGCTTGGGTATAGAATTTATAATTTCCAGTATTATTGGTAAAACTAGCTCCTATTGTAGTACCATCATTTATATTTACTCTTATGTTTGATTGTTTATCATCAGAAGCATCGCAACCATTATTATCAGCATCAAAAGTCATGGTTCCTGTAATGGTGTTGTAGTTCCCCCCTGGAACAAAAGTACAATAGGATGTTGCAACTGCTATTGAGCTACCGCTTGCACCAATAGCTGTTTGAATCTGGCTTAAATCTCCTGCATCACCACAAACGAACTGCAAATTTGGACTTTGTATCATCCCAAAATAGCTTTCATTAATTCCATTCTTCATGAATACTTGTGTAAGATTAGGACCGCCACAAGAAAGAAAGTCTAATTGCAATGAATTAGATACATCAATTACAGGAATGGGATTACTATTACATATTAGCTGTCTAAGCAAAGGCAAATTTGAAACATCCAGTGATGTTCTTCCAGTACTATCAACCCAAAGCTGATTTAATTGTGTTAATCCTGAAAAGTTCACATTAGGTATGGCATTGTTTCCGCAAATTAAAGATTGCAATTGTGTTAAGTTAGTAACATCTAACGAAGTTAGTTGGTTGATGGAGCAATTCAAACCTATTAAATTATTATTGTTGCTTAAATCTAATGATGTAATATGATTTTGAGTGCAAATTAACGATTTAAGATTTGGCGAATTAGAGGTGTTTAATGTCGTTATGCTAGTAAATGAACAAACTAATGACTCAAGATTTATTAAACTATCAATGTTCAATGAAGTTAACTGATTTCCAGTACAAGATAAGTTTTTAAGGTTAATTAGATTATTTACATTTAAACTAGTTAATTGATTGTTATAAGCATTCAAAATTTCTAGACTAGTTAAGTTGGTTAAGTTTATAGACGTTATTTGACAATGTTCAAAATCTAGATGTTTAAGATTATTTATTCCAGTGAGGTTTAATGTGCTAATATTATTAAATCCACATATTAAAATTTCAAGATTTAATAAACCTGAAAGATTAATAGAGTTTAATTGATTATAACTGCAATCTAGTAACGTTAGATTTGTTAAGGCAGTTGCATCTAAAGAGGTCAAATAATTGTTATTACAAATTAATTTTTGAAGCGCTGTCAAATTGTTTACGTTCAAAGTAGTAAGTTGATTCCCAGAACAATTAAAGTTGACAAGATTGTTCAAACTGGTGATGTTTAATGAGGTGATTTGATTGTAACCACAATTTAAATCCGTTAGATTTATTGAGCTATTGATATCTATTGCACTAATTTGATTTATAAAACAATCCAAATAAGTCAGACTTGTTAAACCACTTACATTAAGTGATGAAATTTGATTACTTGTACAACTCAAATAAGTCAGATTAGTCATATTGCTAACGTCTAGCGAGGTTAGATTATTATTGTTGCAATTTAGTATTTGCAGATTTGTTAATCCGTTTATGTTTAATGTTGCAAGTTGGTTATAGTTACAATATAATGTTTGAAGATTAGGTGAATTACTCACGTTTAGCGTTGTAAGTTGATTCCCAAAGCAGGTTAAAGTAGTCAGGCTTGTAAATGCTTCAATACCCGTCATGTCAGTAATATTAGATTGTGTGACGTCTAAATAAGTAGCATTTATAGCTTCACTAACTTGAATTTCTCCATCACCATTGATATCAAGATTGGATGAAATGAGCTTCGCCTTAAAATTAGCATCCGGAATATTTACAATCTGCGCTTTGGCAACGATACCTGTAAACAATAATAAAAAGTATAGTTTTTTCATAATGGTTGGTTTGTTTTGACTGATTCTTATTATAAAGATATATCGATTATTGGTGTCTATTTTTAGTATTTGAGTATTCGATTGGTTTGAATTAGAATTCGCTACAATGTTTTTAATATCTCCTGCATTCTGTCTTTCTTTCGTTGTGAAATTGGAAGGTTACTATTGTCTGACATTACCACATAACCACCATCCTTTTTGATATACGATTTCAGATAAGAAAGATTGATTAAATGCGACTGATGAATACGCTCAAAACCATGTTCGGTCAATAATTCTTCATACTCTTTCAATGTTTTTGAAATCAAGATGGGTTTATTGTTTTTTATGTAAAACTTGGTGTAATTGTCCTCGCTTTCGCAACGAATGATATCACTAATTTCAAAAAGGTGAATTCCATCAGAAGTAGACAATGCAATTCTTTTAAAATTATCAACTTTCTTGCGAATGTTTTCCAACAATAAATCGATGTGCGCCACGCTGTCAGTTTTATTCAAAACACTTTTAATCTTTGCTATTACTTTTTCTAATTCTTCCGGATCAACCGGTTTTAATAAGAAATCTAAAGCACTGAATCGAAATGCCTTAATGGCGTATTGTTCGTGAGCTGTGATAAACACAATTTGAGAATTTAATTTCCCTTTTTTGTTAACTTCTTCCAGCAAATCAAAACCTGAACCATCACCCAAATGAATATCAAGAAAAACCACTTGTGGCGGATTATGTAGCAACAATTCGGTTCCGGTTTTAACGCTATCGGCTTCGCCAATGATATTTATTTCTGGTGCATAACGAGTCAAAAGCGATTTCATTCCGGCTCTTAAATTATTGTCGTCGTCAATTAGTATGGCTGTTATCATAAGTTATTTTATGTATTGTATTGGCAAATTCAAGATTACTTTCGTTCCCAGAATTTTGCCTTTATCATTTTTTAATTCTTCTATTTCAACATTGGCTTTACGCGATGTAGATGCCTCCATCATTTCGAGACGCTTTTTGGTAATGTCGAGCGCCATCGATTTATGTACAGAAACCAGTGCTTCCTTAATCTCTTTCGATTTATCAAAGCCAATTCCGTTATCTTGGATAGTACAAATCAGGTTTTCTTTTTCAATAGAGAAATCAATAGCAATAGTTCCCTTTTCGTTTTTCGGAATCAATCCGTGAATAATAGCATTTTCAACAAAAGGCTGCAACAATAATGGTGGTAATGCCGCATCGTCTTCAATGTCTTTACTTTTTGTAATCGAGAAATCAAACTTCTGATTGAATCGCAGTTGTTCAAGTTCGAGGTAATTTTGCAAGCTTTCAATTTCTTTATCAATCGGAATAAGCGATTCTTTAGAATACTCCAATGTTAATCGCATAAGTTTAGAGAATTTTGACAAATATTTAATAGCCGAATCGGTTCCGTTTTGGACAATAAAACTCGAAATTGAACCTAAACAATTAAATACAAAATGTGGATTCATTTGCAAATGCAGGGCTTTCTGCTCATATTCTGCCAATTCTTTTTGCAGCGTCAAAGTTTTCTTCAGTTGAAGTCGATTGTAAATAAGGAATACGATTCCAAATACCAGTAAAATAAAAAGTATTATAAAAAAGATTTGTTGCTGATGTCTTTTCGATTGTTCGTTATAGACCAATTCGCGTTTTTCTTGTTCCTTTTTCTGCAATACTTCTTTTTTATCAAACTCAAAATTCATTTCGGCACGAACACTGCTTCTAATATTTTCGGCACTGGCAACACTATCTTTTGCAATACTATATAGTTTGAAATGCTTTAATGATTCTTCAGTGTTATGTTTCTTTTCATAAATTTCGCTTAAACGCTTTTCAGCATTCTGAACTTGCTCTATAACTTCCAATTCTTTGGCTAACGCTAATGATTTATTCGTAAAAACCAATGCTTCGTTTAATTTATTTTGCTCCAAATAAATGGCGGCTATGTAAAAATAAGTGTCTGAAATACCGAATTTATCTTCAATGGAAGTAAAAGCTACAATCGCCTTGTCAAACGTTTTTAATGCTTCCGCCTGATTATTAGTCATTTTAAAATACAATCCTAGATTATTGTATAATTCGCCTAAACCACGTGGATTTGGATACTTCACAAACAGTTGTTGCGCTTTGGTATAATATTCAAAGGCTTTGGAAAAGTTCTTTTGATGCAGATAAATATTACCAATGTTGGTTGTAGTGATTCCAACGGTTTCATCGCCTATTTTCTCTTGAATTTTTAAACACTTCACAAAATAATTCAAAGCTTTGAAATCTTCATCTTGTGCTTTGTATACAATTCCAATATTATTGTACAAGCGGGCACATTTTTCTAAATTATTTGTCGATTCGTATATTTTGAGTGATTTGAGTTCGTATTGCAGTGCCTTGGCATAACTGCTTTGTTCTGAAAATACAATTCCGATGCTTCCAT
>JAYTGH010000014.1:0-2936 GCA_043733645.1 Flavobacterium sp.
GGCTAAAGTATTTAAGAAAGATTTGTTAAACAGAAGCACTTCGACTGCGCTCAGTGTGACAGACGCAAAATTAACAAGAGTTGTTTCGCTGATAAAAGAGCGTGCGAACTTCGTTTCGGAGTTTTGGGAAATGAGTAATTTCTTTTTTGAAGCACCAGCATCTTATGATGAAAAAGCAGCCAAGAACTGGAAAGAAGATACGCCAAGAACAATGCAGGAATTGATTTCTGTATTAGAAAACATTGCTGATTTCACCTCTGCCACTATAGAAACTGATGTAAAAGACTGGATGACACAAAACGAAATTGGAATGGGAAAAGTAATGCAGCCATTCCGATTAAGTTTGGTTGGCGCTTTGAAAGGGCCGCATCTTTTTGATATTGTGGAACTGATTGGGAGGGAAGAGACTATCAAGCGATTACAAAAAGCGATAGCAACTTTATAAAAGAAAAGTCCTTATTACTCGGGACTTTTTAATTAAAATAAGAAAACCACATTTCCGTTAAGTACAGAAGCGTGACCGCTAAAACCACCGTCGGTTTTTGCGAGCATGTTGTTTATTCCGTATTGATATGAAATGTTCAGTCTTACGTTTCTAACTCCGGCAGTAACGCCAAGCAGTGGATAAAAACTAACATTCCCAATATTGGTTAAATCTTTGGCGGTATATTCTTCATTGCCTTTGATAACGTAGGTTTCCTCTGTTTTTTCTATCGCGAGTTTTCCGTTAATTTGAACCATCGGACCAAACTCAACACTCAAATGGTTTTCTATAAATTTATAGCTTAACTGAAACGTTATGTTGGCACAAGGCAATTTAAAGTTGGTTTCTCTATCGTGCAGCGTTGCATTTAAAGTGGCGACTTTAAAGTTGTATTCACTAAACTGAAGGCCATAAATAGCATCCCAATCGTCGTAGAAATTTCCTCTCATGGCAAGACCAACATTCCAACCTGTTCCTGGTGTGGTTTTAAAATCTGAAGTATTTAAACTGAATTGATTTAGCCCTAAAGAAAGTGCAATCATATTGGAATCTCTGTAGCCGTATTGTGCAAATCCGATTGTTGTCGTAAACAACAAAAGGAGTAAGAATTTTTTAATCATAAATTCATAGCTTTTAATTTGTAACAAACATACATTTTTTTCGTACAACAACTTTACTAACCTTAAATTTTAAAAATTATGTATTTAATCTACATTGTTTTATTTCTTGGAGTTGTTCTTTTATTTTCTTCATTTTTTACAGTTAAACAACAAACTGCTGTAGTCATCGAACGATTTGGTAAGTTTTTAGGCATTCGGAATTCCGGTCTGCAGCTCAAACTTCCTTTTGTTGACAGTATTGCCGGTCGTGTGAATTTAAGAATTCAACAATTAGACGTTATCATCGAAACACAAACTAAAGACAATGTGTTTATCAAGATGAAAGTTTCTGTTCAGTTTAAAGTAATTCCGGAACACGTTTATGAAGCATTCTATAAATTAGAATATCCACATGATCAAATCACGGCTTATGTTTTTGACGTAGTTCGTGCCGAAGTACCAAAGTTAATTTTGGATGATGTTTTCGTTAGAAAAGATGATATTGCGGTTGCGGTAAAACGCGAATTAAATGAAGCCATGACAACTTATGGATATGATATCATCAATACTTTGGTTACCGATATCGATCCGGATATTCAAGTGAAAAATGCAATGAACAGAATCAATGCTGCC
This sequence comes from Flavobacterium sp., assembly GCA_043733645.1. Lineage (GTDB taxonomy): Bacteria > Bacteroidota > Bacteroidia > Flavobacteriales > Flavobacteriaceae > Flavobacterium. The sequence continues at coordinate 1,717 of JAYTGH010000014.1, forward strand.
GAAAGAGAAAAAACGGCTGCCATGTTCGAATCGGATGCACAACGAATCAGAATTGTTGCTAAAGCTAAAGCTGAAGCCGAAAGTAAAAAATTACAGGGTCAGGGTATTGCCGATCAACGTAGAGAAATTGCAAAAGGTTTGGTAGAAAGTGTTGATGTTTTAAACAAAGTAGGGATCAATTCACAAGAAGCTTCGGCTCTGATTGTCATTACGCAACATTATGATACGCTTCAGGCCATTGGTGCTGATACAAATTCTAATTTGATTTTATTACCAAATTCACCACAAGCTGCTAGCGATATGTTGAACAATATGGTAACTAGTTTTACGGCTTCGAGCATTATGGGTGAACAAATGAAAAACCAACCTAAAAGAGTTAAGAAATCAGGAAATCATTCTTCGTTAGATTATAATCCATCTGATACTTCTAACCCAGAAGAACCGGCAAAATAAACGAATCAGAATACAATAAAAAAGAGGCTTAATCGCCTCTTTTTCTATTTATATACCAATTGATTGCATATGGGATGGCAATCTTTAAAATCGTTCCTAATGAGCCTGAAAACACTTTTTGATACAAATCGTTTACAAATGAAATCGATTTTGATGGAAGAATACTTTCTTTAGTCTTATCAATACTCAGCATTATTTTTTGATAATGGATTTCTCTTTGCACTTTCAGAATTTCTAAATCGTGATTGATTTGGGCGTAAGATGAATATTTTTTAGTCTCCATAATTAATCTTCGTTAAAAAATATTTCTGAGAATTTCTCTAAAATTGGTCCTTCTACTATTTTATCTTTTACTAAAAATAAAAGTAAGGCTATTACCAAATAGATTCCGGCTACAGCCAAAAAACCAAGCGGATAACTTCCGAATAAATTACCCAAAGCTATAGCGCCAGCAACTGATATAAAAAGTAAAACAATAACCAGACAAATGGCAATCAGGAAAAATTTGAGTGCTAAAGTCGTTGACTTCATCGCTACTTTAAAACCCCAAAGTTTGTAATACGCAATGCTTGTGTCTATATAAGCTTTGGCATTTTCCTGAATATCTTCGACGTTTTCTTTTATTTCTTCTAATGCCATTATTTCTGAAGTTTGGCGTTTTGTTTTTTAAGCTCGGCTAATTTCTCTTCCAAAAAAGTAATTGCTTCTTCGGCTTTATAACTCGAATTCGACAGTAAATCTTCGACCGTATCTTTTAACTCGTCTTT
>JAYTGH010000015.1:0-8075 GCA_043733645.1 Flavobacterium sp.
GATTTGTGTACCTGTAAACCTATTCTAGGATTATTTTTAACTGTAAACTTATTACAGGATTAATATTAATAAGTGTAAACTTTTTTCAGGACGATACAGATTATTGCAATGTTTCTCATATTAATTGCAATGGTCTTGCACTTATTGTTTAATATGAATACACCCCGTTTTTAAAGGGATTACGAGGTGTTGCAATACAATTGCAATGATTATTTGGTTTTATTGCAATGGTTTTTAAATCCAAATTTTGGATTGTTTGATTGGTAGATATGTATGTTTTTTTTAAATTTTCTGACTTGTTCAGCCAAATATATTCATCGTTACTGGACAGTACATATTTTTCTAAAAACATCTTCCAAATCATTATTGTAAATCCCTTCAAGTTTTAATTGCTCGTCAGTTTTACTTTCGGTCATATCCCATATTTTAGCATTTATTCCCAATGAAATAAGACTTGGTATTTTATTTAAAATTATACTAACCGCATTTTCGCTCATATCGGGAATGATTAACACATTATGACCAATTAAACAGCTTACTTTATTTTCTGTTAATCCATTTATTCCACTATAAGCCACCCAAACATATTGAGGGAATAGAATATAGCCTATAATAGCTGTTTTTTCACTTTCAGTTAGTACAATGGTTTTATTCGTTTTAATTTTTTCATAAACCAAATGTTCTCCAAATAAGCAGTTGAAATAGCCATCTTCATTTTTATATGGAACTTTAAATTTATTGGTTCTCTTACCGCTTGTATTATAGTAAGCAATTTTAGCTTTTTGAACTTTTAAATTACTATTTATGCTCCAAAATAAAACCCCTCCGTCATTACTTGTGCCAAGAGCGTAATTTTCTTTTGCATCTTCTGTTTTTAAATCTCCATACGTTTTGCGTAAATATTGCAGAAGATTATTTTCGGGATTTATTTTGAAATACTTCCAAATTATTGATTCATCTATGAATTTTTGAGCGGTTATTTTTGGCAGATTTACAATGCTATTTTTAGTCGGAATAAAGTCTGTTTGAAATTTGTTGTCAAATTCATTCCAAGCATATTCGTTTCCGTTTTCATCAACATATATAGTAGGAGGTAATGAAGCTTTTCCGCAAGAATGGCAATAACCGTATTCTTGAGTTAGATTTTTATAGTTAATAAATTTTCCGTCTGAATTATTTCTGCCACAACAAGGAGTTATTAATTTATAATCTCTTTTTGAATTGAATGTAAGTTCTAATTTGGTTTTTTGAAGCATAATCGTATTATTGGTTTGCAACTTGCAACTTGAAATATTTTAATTAATCCTTGTTAAGTATTGATTTTATTAAATTTTTAAAGGTTTTTCGATTTAATCTCAAGTTGCAAGTTGCATTAATACGTTATTCCATTTTCTTGATATTGATGATTTATTCATTCCGGTAATGGCAACAACATCTTTTTGACTAGCATTGTTTTTTATGGCTAATCTGATAATGTCTTCAGTAGTTGGTAATTTTTCTTTTTGATTGATATTTTCATCTAAAACAATTTTGAAGTTTATGAAATAAAACTCAAGAATTAGAATTGCGATTTCAATCGTTTCAACACTGATTTTACTTTGATATGTTTGCCTTTTCGAATTTAAAATCAAGTGTGTTAAAAGGCTTATTTTGTGAATGTTTATCATCATTTTTGAGATATACTCTTTACTTAAATCATTTACTTTGTTTTGGCGATTTATTAATTCTTGGGAGTAATCAAAAAGCCTTTTATTGGCATTTGAATCCAGTTCTATCTGTAAATCATCCATTTCAAAAGTGTTTTCTATTTCGGTACGATAATTTAGAAGATTGATTAAGGATTTAGAATAATTTTCAGATACTTCATTAGAAATATCATTTATTGACAATTGGTTATTCATTGTCAACTTGTTAGTAAAAAGAATTCGGTCTATTAATCCGCTTTCTAAATTTCCGTCTGCAAATAGTTTCGGAACAAATTGACTTTGGATTGAACCCAATAAAGTTGGATATGATTTTTCAATCCTAAAACTTTCTGTTGTTTTACGTGATATATCAATGTGCTTATTGGTATTTCCTTGCAAAAAGAAAGTTCTCCAAGCCGTGCCTTCCGAACTGCTTTTATTTGCCATTTTTTCAATAATGAAATAAAGTTCATCTATAAAAATTCCAATCGAATATTTGTTTTTATAATGCGTATAAATTGCCGATTCAATTGTAGCATCTTGTAGAAATAATTGCTTTCTGTCACTTTTTTCAGTTTCTTCTAATTCGATATTATTTTTTTTAAATTCTTTATATTTTTCGTTGTCATATTTTACCAAAGGAAATGTTGCTAAATCCATTGCTGGGGATTTAATATCTCCACGACTTCCAATTATAGAAAAATATAAATTGGCATAATTTATATACCCCATCGCTTTTATTGAAAAGGCAAGACCACCAGCATTGCTGTAAGCAAACAATATTGAACTTAGTAAATACTCCTTTGGAATCCTTTTTAAAGTAAACGCATCGTTAATTAGTGTTTTGATTTCAATTGGCATTTTGGAAATTATTTGTTCCAATTGATTAATTGCAATTTCTTTGTTTGTTTTAAAAGCGTTTCCAATTTTATCATCAATATCTTTCAGGTTAATTACATCCATAGTAAATAATTAACGATTAAACAGTTGGTTTTTCATTAAATACTCATTGGCTTTAGTCTCTGTTTCATCTTTAGATTCTTTTTTGCCTGATTTTAACCAATCAATGATTTGTGATTTCAAGAAATATAACCGCTTCCCTTTTTTATGATATGGAATTCTGTTTTGATGAACTAATCCATAGACACTGGGTTTTGCTAAATTGATAAGTTTAGCCGTTTCATCAATGTTCATAAAGACATCCTCTGTTGAAGAATTAGAGGGATTCATTGCCTTTTTAATGTTTTCTGTGATTTGCTCTGCAAGTACTTTTATTCCTTCTTCTGAGAGCATATAAATTTGTTGATTTTTCATACTTCAAAATTGATTCAGAAAAAGTGTGTTCGTTTTTGTGTTTCTGAGTGTGTTTCGGGAAATACTTGTGAAGTATTGATTTTAGAAGTTTTCACTAAGAATATAAAACGAAAAATTCTCTAAAATCTGTATTTGGAATTCAGACTTTAGAGAAAATGATAAATTGGCGTGTGCAAATTATTCGTGAAATTTAGCGTTATTTCGCTTTATTACGGTTTCTTGCAATTGAAGCTTTCAAGAAAGTACTTTTTTCTGATAGATACTTTGTTATATTTTTAAGTTTCAAATCCCTTGTTTTTGAAATTAGAATATCAATGAAACTATCTTGGGTTTTAATGTCCAAACTTATTTTCTCTATACCACCGCTTAATATTCTGTAATAATCGGAATTTTTGTAATTATCACTTACTAAACACGAATCATCTTTTAAGTTTACTATGGATAGAACTTTGTAGAATTCAGTTTTATTTAGTTTTATGTTTGCTGTAGAATCTTCTATGATTTTATAGATTAGGTGAAGCAAATAAGCTTTCTCTTTTTCATTAAAATTTGGAGTGTTGTTTTCCAAATCGTCAAAAGTATCATAAGACTGCATTACTGAAAAACTTTCCGAAAATGTTTCAGGCGTTTTTCTTAATGGATAAAATTTATTTAATAAATCGGTATAGTTTTTTGAGTCTCTAAAATCAATGGGATGATAATCTTTTATTTCAAATAAATCGAAATAATCATTCTCATACATCATTTTAAATAAAGCAGAATGATTATTGTATAATCTTAACAATTCATTTGCTGCATTGAGTATGGCTAATTCTTTTATAAATGATTCCAGAGTATAATTATTGCTTTGAATATTTAAAGAGAGTTTTAAAAAACCATTTTTCACTTCATTTTTCAACACTAGTTCGACTGCGTTTTTTGAATAATTACTAAGGGATTTTTGATAAATAGATTTAAGTTCGACAAGTTTAGGCTCTTTGTCAATTAAAAGTCTTTTTTCAAAATTCCCAAATGATTCTCGGGTAAGGTTAGAGGCTCTTTCAAAGGATAATGTTTCTTTGTTGAATTGTATTAATTTATGTTTTATAGTAACTTCTCCTGTTCTGTATGCTTTATTATAATTTGAATTGTATATTTTAAGATAATCCATCAAGTTTAATGTTTATTCGATTAGCGGCTTCAATTTTGTTTTTGTCCATTACTTTGGTATAAATCTGTGTTGTAGAAACGTTTTTATGACCTAATAATTTTGATACGGTGTATATGTCTGTTCCATTTGCAAGTTGTAAGGTTGCGTAACTATGTCTGAAATTATGGAATGAAATTTTCTTTTTAATCTTCGACTCTTTTATCCATTCTTTTAAAGGTCTGGTTATTTGAGAATATTGAATACCTCCAAATATTAGTCCTGTATTTGTTTTTTGTGTTTTCAGAATATTGTAAGCAGTATCGGAAATAGGATGATTTTTAATAGATTTTGTCTTTTCTTCTCTTAATGAAATGTAATACCCTTGATGTTTGTCATTAAATATGTTTTCCCAGTAAAGATTGTTTATATCTACAAAACGCAAACCACTCAAAGCGGAAAATATTGCCATATATTTTACTTTCTCAATTTTAATTTCGGTTTTCCATAACAAGGAAATTTCTTCTTCGGTTAAATACTCCCTATGTGTTTCTTCTTCTTTAATGTATTCCGCATCGTCGGCTAAATTTTTTTCAATTAAATTTTGTTTATATGCAATCTTCAAAACAGAAATAAAATTTTTAAAATAAGATGATGCAGTATTTTTTGTTAGGTTTTTGTCAACTTTTGAATTTCTAGTACTTTTTGCGTTTAAAAGATAGGCTCTATATTTTTTTATATAATCGAGAGTTAAATTATTGGATAATATTACACCGCCACTAAAATTTTCTAAATGATTTAAAGAAGCTTTCCATGAATTGTGATTGGATTTGCTTCCAGTATTAAAATAGTCGTCAACAACACTTTTGTATAGAGTTATAAAATTAACATTCAAGACCACATTATCTTTAAAGCCAAATTCTTTGTTTTTGAGTTGAACATTTCTTTTGGATCTGATTATTTCAGCAAGGTCAAAATTTTCTGTATTCTGTTTTTTTTCTTCGATTGTTTTCGGTTTACTAAATAAATATAACTTTAAAAATTCTCTACGGGTTTCCGTTCCATTTTTAGGATTAATGATAGGAGGGTAGTAGTCTAAATAAAGACTTATTTTTCCAGTACTCAATTTTTTCTCTCTTAATGTTACTCTGCTCATATTTTGTTATTGAAAAATTCTGTTTAAATCTTCCTTTTTTACTAATGTATATTTTCCGTGTTTTTCTTTTGGGATGTTGTGCCTTTTGATAATATTATATAATGCACCGTTTGAAATATTAAATTTTTCAATAGCTTCATTGATGGTATAGGAATTTTTCAAATTTATATCGCTTTTTATTTCGGGATTAACATAATTAGGATTTATCAAATTGCTTTCAAAATAACTATCAATATCTTTTCTTCTAATAAGTGTTTTTCTAACCGAAAAATTGTATCCGTTTAAATCTTTTTGTTCAATTAATCTATAAATAGTTTTGGAAGACATATTCAGTAGTGTAGATGCTTCTTTAACGGTTAAAAAGTGTTTTGAATTTACATCCACAACATAATTGGAAACTTTTGATTTTGTTTCTGTATCGCTCTCTTCAATTTTTTTTAATTTTTGATTTAACTTATATCCTCTGCTATTACAAATATGTGAACAATATTTAGTCTTTGTTGTTTTAGCATCAAAGACATTTTTACAATAATCACATATTCTTTTTACTATAATATTTGAACTCATATTTAGTGGTATTAAGAGGATATAAGGCGAAATAAGTAGAATTAAGGGTAAATAAGGGACATAATTTCGCCATTTCATTTCAAAAATAGTAAAAATATGTTTATGAGGTACAAAAATGGTACAAAAAATAGAAAAATATAACGAAGCATCACGGAGTTTATATTTTGTGTAAAATAATAAATCCCTTTATTTAAAAGGGATTGGTGCGTTTTAGTCTGTTTTACTTATTGATGATTTGGGCGTGCTATTTGCCGATACAGAAATTAGCAAAAATATTACCCAATAATTCATCACTAGTAACTTCGCCGGTAATTTCGCCAAAGTAATATAAGGCTTGCCTGATGTCGATTGCCATTAAATCAGAAGGTAGGTTGGATTGCAGGCCAAACGTCACTTTTTGAATTTCTTCTAACGCTTTTAACAGTGAATCATAATGACGTGTGTTGGTTACAATCGTTTCGTTATTGCGAAGTGCACCTGTATTTACAAACGAAAGGAGTTGAGTTTTGAGTTCGTCAATTCCTTGTTTTTGTTTAGCAGAAATTTCAATTAATAATGGATAATGGATAATTGATAATTGATTTTTAAATTTAATTTGGTCTTCTGCATTTAATAGGTCGACCTTATTGGTAACAACAATTAATGGTTTTTGAGGGAATTGATTTTTAATCTTTTCAATTTCAATTTTTACGGTATTCTCATTATCAATTATCAATTGTAAACTATCAATTAAAAAAAGAACAACCTGCGCCTGCTCAATTTTTTCAAATGTTTTTTTGATACCTATGCTTTCAACGACATCTTTGGTTTCTCGAATTCCGGCCGTATCAATAAATCGAAATCCTATTCCGCCAATAACCAATTCGTCTTCAATGGTATCGCGGGTTGTTCCGGCAATTTCAGAAACAATGGCTCTTTCTTCATTTAATAAAGCATTCAACAAGGTTGATTTTCCCACATTGGGTTCGCCAACAATCGCTACGGGAATACCATTCTTAATAACATTGCCAACCGCAAAGGAATCGATTAAGCGTTTCAAGACAAATTGAATTCGCGTGAGCAATTCATTAAACTGCGTTCTGTCGGCAAAGGCTACATCTTCTTCTGCAAAGTCTAATTCGAGTTCGATAAGCGATGCAAAATTTAGGAGTTCTTCTCTTAATTTAACAATTTCATTTGAGAAACCGCCACGCATTTGCTGCATCGCAATTTGATGACTCGCTTCATTGTCAGACGAAATCAAATCGGCAACTGCTTCGGCTTGTGACAAATCGAGTTTTCCATTAAGAAAAGCTCTTAACGTAAATTCACCGGCCTGCGCCATCCGGCACCCTTTTCGCAATAACAACTGAATGATTTGCTGCTGTATATAGGTCGAGCCATGACAGGATATTTCAATAACATCTTCTCCAGTATAAGAATTTGGGTTTTTGAATAGGGAAACCAATACCTGGTCAAATATTTTTCCTTCCTCTACAATATGACCAAGATGAATAGTGTGTGTTTTTTGTTGTGAAATGGATTTCCCGGAAACGGATTGGAAGACTTGTTCCGCAATAGTCAAAGCAGCGGAACCCGAAACCCGGATAACGGCAATCGCGCCAGCACCCGAAGGTGATGCTAAAGCGACAATAGTTTCTTGTGAAATCATTTTTTGAACATTTGTTGGTAAAGATACTAAATCAAAAGGATTCCGCTATTCTTCGTCGGGCAACTGCAAGGCTTTTCGCAACACCATTTCAAAAGCAGGGTCACTTGGACTTGGCATCTTGGCATTTACAAAATTCCCGTTAGGGTCAATCAGTATAAACCTTGGGATGGAAACCACATCATAGTCTTTGCTAAATGCAGCCAAATCGAAAGCATGCAGTTGTAGTACGGATTTCGATTTGGTTTTTGCGGCGATATACCATTTTTGAATGTTCTCATCAGTGCTAACCGCTGCAAACTTGACTTTTTGTTTTTTGTATTTGAGGGCAATTTTTTCAAAATATGGGGATTCTTGTTTGCAAGGGCCACACCATGTGGCCCAAACATCAAGCACTACAAATTTGCCTTTTAAATTAGACAAAGTTGTTGGTTTCCCTGCGATGGTAACTGCCTCAAAAGCAGGAGCTGGATTGCCTTTGCCTAAACTTTCAGCTAACTAATTAACGTAAGTTATTTTTCGTTGGTACTTAGGGTTGCTGAATTGCGTTATGTATTTGGCAACAAAGTCGTTTCTTTC
>JAYTGH010000016.1:0-2927 GCA_043733645.1 Flavobacterium sp.
ACATTTTGTTCGTAATTTGCACTTTTCTCTTTTAATTTAGCGTTGGTTCCGGGCGGACGCTTTTCAAATTCCAAACCTTCACAAATGCTTACCGTTAGCCGTAATTAGTGAGACACTACAAACTCACAGCCACTATATGATAATAAAAATCGAAGACACTTCTGACTTTTCAGACTTTATAATTGATAATATTGAACGGTATGATTACCGCTATAAATATTTAATTAATGTTTTAGATGCAATTTATAACCACGAAGTCGAAGTAAATGTAAATAGTTTTATAAATGAAGAAGACGAAAGTTGGATAATATTTGTTGAGATTAAAGGGCAGGTTTTTATTTATGGACTTAACTATTCAGACATTCAGGTTTCTCACTTTATTGAAACTATTAACCTCAAAGAATATAAGGGCTTTGAAATAATGGGCACTAAAGATTTAGTTTACAAAATCTTGAAACAAGCAGGAATAGAAAATTATAAACTTATCAAAGACCGATGCTTTTATCAATTGCTAAATTATGATTCTGACCCTATAGAAGATAATATTGAATTAGCAGGATTTGATGATTTAGAAGAATTGGTTTTAATGTTTCAAAGTTATTACGCCGAAGAATACAATGGAGAAAGAAATAAGAGTGCAGATTTTCTCATCCCAATGATTAAAAAATCTATTCAAAATCAATCTCTGTTCATAACTAAAAAGGATGGCATAATAACGACATTTTGTTCAGTTATTGACCCAGACATAGGAATTATATTTACAAAAGAAGAATATAGGGGTCAGGGCTTAGGACGGCGCTTACTTGAATATTGTAGCAGTCTATTATTTGATGAAAATGAAGTAGCTTACCTTATGACCGACATGCACAATTCTGCGTCAAACAAAATATGCCAAAAAATTGGATACGACATAATTTATGAGCATACAAACATAAAAATATAACCTCATTACTAAATTTGAAAAGTGTCTACCAAACGACAAACCATAAGCATTGAAATAAAACTTCAGGTTTTACACGAAGCAGGATATAAGTGTTCAAATCCAACTTGTCGGACAATAATAACACTTGATATTCATCATCTCGACTATGTATCTAAGGGAGGTAGTAATACTCCATCAAACTTATTGGCACTTTGCCCTAACTGTCATCAACTTCATCATAAAGGTCATATACCGGAACAGTCTATTCGTGCATGGAAGATGCTTCAGCTGACTTTGAACGAGGCATTTAATAAACAGTCCGTTGACATTCTTCTAGCTTTAGCCGAAATAGGTGGTATAACACTCACAGGTGATGGACTTTTGAATTGTGCTTCTTTAATAGCTTCCAATTTGATATATGTTGATGACGATTGGATTGGTTCTGAAAAACAACGAGACGAAGAACCATCTTTTTTTAGCGATGGATTCAAAACTGTTGACAAGCCTCTTTCAATTGGACAGTATCATATTACATTGACAGATAAAGGTCATTCATTAGTATCTGCGTGGAAAAGTGGAAATCAGAGTGAAGCCGTTAATGCAACAAACAAAATTTAATTGATTAATGATAAACTACGGCTAACACAAGTATTGCTACAAGTGGGGCGGACGTTGGCAACTTCGGCTACAGTTCGCTATCAGCAACGGTTCCAGGCGACGAACAAAGCCAAGCAAAAGTTCTTATCTTCATCTTTTAAATAAAACCAAGTAGCAGTTCCGGGCGGGACGTTATAAAATATCCCACCTGCAGCAATACCAGTTCGTTGTGCGTCATGCATCAAGGCATTTTTAAAATATACGTCTTTCCAACCAAAAACTTTCATAGCTTACACAAAAGCTCAATGAACGAAATTAAAACAGTAAAAAACAAAACAACTTTACTATGATTAGAAGAAAAAAAATGGCTGTCTCTAAAGAATTCATCCATAAGGAAACTCGCAGGAACACTCCAAATGTGTTTACACCAATCATACCGATTGTTTTAGCTCTTATTACAATTCCGGCACTTGCTCAAAATAAAATAGACTCAACAGCAATTAAGGATGAAATGCGCAAGCAACGCATTGAGCTGTCTAAAACTGGCAAAAACCACAAACTGCTTGCCAGCCGTGTTGGCATCTGGGCGTTTACTGGTAAACATTTTCCACCAGACACTACATTAAAACCCCTTGTTGAATTCAAGGGTACTTCTGAAGTGAAAGCAACATTGGATGAACGGTTCTTTATTTTTGAACAAACCGGTGAAAAACTTGTAATGCCCTGGTCAAATGGGGAAGCGATAACGGTAAAAGAAATGACCATAGAGGGCTACGATAATATAAAAAAGAAATTCGTAACGGCCCATATTGGGAATCACTGGGAAACTGGCATCTACACAAGTGAAGGCACTTACGATTCGACTACAAAAACTTTCACTTATGATGGTGAATTTGCTTCAACTGCAATGTTCGGAAAAGTGAGGAAATTTCATGACCTCGTCAAAATTATTGATAATGATAATTATTACGTTGAACGGTATAACAGTGTGGGGGGTCAGGTGATAGGTATTACCAAGTCCTATTATAAGCGAGTGAAGGGAAGTAAATAACGGCGTAGCACGAACGCACAACAGCAGGTTTGGCAATAGGCTGGCAGACGGAATAACAATCAGCTACAACTCAATATCAACAATAGTTCCAGCTCGACGTTATTAATTTTGCTTTTGTTGTTATGTCTTCATCTTTTGTTTTTCAATCAGCTTTGGTTCCGGGCTTGACATTATAAATTTCCAACCCATCGCCAAGCCTTCCCGTTAGCGGTCATTGCTTATTATCGATTTCATTTTATAAACAAAAAAACATGTGGTGGCAATATTTATTGGTTTTTGTAGGTGCATTATTGTTCGATATAGTTCCTTTTCCTTTTCCACCAGCATTTACAATCATGATATTTTTACAAATCATTT
>JAYTGH010000017.1:0-2924 GCA_043733645.1 Flavobacterium sp.
AATTTTTGCCTGAAATGGACAACCTCCACCTAATGAGTTTGGATGATAACTTACTCTTCCAACTGGTATTTCTTGTCTCATATGTCCGTCGCGCTGATTATTGTGCATTGGCGCAACGGTTCTATTAATTGGTATTTCATGGAAGTTTGGACTGCCAAGTCGTGACAATTGTGTATCGGTATAGGAAAATAACCTGCCTTGCAATAAAGGATCATTGGTAAAGTCAATTCCGGGTACGACATGTCCGGGGTGGAAAGCCACCTGTTCCGTTTCGGCAAAGAAGTTATCTGGATTTTTATTCAATACCATACGCCCAATTATAGTAACCGGAACCAATTCTTCCGGAACCAATTTAGTTGGGTCTAGCAAGTCGAATTTATATTTATGTTCATCTGCTTCAGGAATTAGCTGCACACCCAATTCCCATTCAGGAAAGTTGCCACCTTCAATGGCTTCCCATAAATCCTGTTTGTGGAAGTCGGAATTCTTACCTGAGATTTTTTGTGCTTCATCCCAAACCACAGCATGCGTTCCTAATTTTGGTTTCCAGTGGAATTTCACAAAATGGGATTCATTATTTTTATTGATAAATCGAAAAGTATGTACACCAAAACCTTCCATCATTCGCAGGCTTCGTGGAATAGCGCGATCACTCATTGTCCACATAATCATGTGCATTGATTCGGGCATTAGTGATATAAAATCCCAAAAGGTATCGTGTGCCGATGCTGCTTGTGGTATTTCATTGTGAGGTTCCGGTTTTACTGCATGCACAAGATCAGGGAATTTCATTGCATCCTGAATAAAGAATACAGGCATATTATTTCCAACAAGGTCATAATTGCCTTCCTGTGTGTAAAATTTCACAGAAAAACCACGTACATCTCTAGCTAAATCGGTAGACCCTTTAGAACCAGCTACAGTAGAAAACCTAACAAATACAGGGGTTTTTATTGTAGTGTCATTTAAAAATCCTGCTTTTGAATATTTTTCCAAAGGTTTATAAAGTTCAAAGAAACCATGAGCTGCAGAACCTCTTGCATGAACGATTCTTTCCGGAATTCGTTCATGGTCAAAATGGGTTATTTTTTCTCGAAGAATAAAATCTTCCAATAGGGAAGGACCTCGTTCACCAGCCTTTAGCGTGTTGTTGTTGTCATTTATTTTGACGCCTTGATTGGTAGTTAGAAATTGACCTTCCGCTTCTGATTTATTTATTTCTAAATCATCTTGTTTGGAATTAGGTTTAATATTGTCTGTGTCGTTTCTCATATTTTTTGTCTTAGGATTGTAGCTTAAACATTTCCTTAAAAAGTAATTGACGGTTGTTCAAAAAAGCCTACTTCATTTAAAATGTTACAGGCTTAATCAAACAAACATGAACTAATATCCTGGATGCCTATATGGCATCGAAATTAATCGTGTTGTAAGCCGCTTCAGTTAGGGCAACATCTGCTTCTTTTTCTTCTGCCAAGGTATCTTCCAGTAACGAGGCAGCTTCATCTTCATCAAGTGTTCTGGCAAATGCAGCTAGTGTTCCATAAGTGGCAATTTCGTAATGTTCTACTTTTTGTGCTGCGGCAATAATGCCGGCATCGCGCACAGCTCCAGGCTCCGTTTCTTCAATAATACCCTCACCTTCTTTAAGCAATCCTTCCATAGCGTCACATTTTTTGGCAGTTGCTTTTTCACCTATACTGGCAAAAACTTCTTCCAGTCTGGTAACATGACCTTTTGTGACTTCTAAATGTTCCGTAATTGCAGTAACTAAATTAGGTGTTGTGGCATTTTTAGCCATTTTCGGAAGCGCTTTTGTCAGAGCTTTTTCTGCCCAATAAATGTCTTTTAAAGAGTCTACAAATAACTCTCTCAACCCTTCTGCAGCAGTTTTTTTTGGTTTTACAATTGCTTTTTTAGAAGCGGCTGCATTTTTTGTACTCGTTTTTTTTGTTCTAGTTTCCATTAATTTTTTGTTTTTAATTATTAATTTGAATTAAAATTTGTTTGAAGTCAAAGAGAAAGACTTTTTAATTTTGTAACTATATATTTTTCATTGTTGTTGCAATAATTCAAAATTAGTCTCAAACCAATTCATTTTTATTACATAATAATGGTGTTTTTTTGCGTAATTATTATAATTTTTAGCAGTAGTGATTTCATTATTAATTTTATAAAAAAGCCCATACATTCGTCTGAGCTTTATATTCTTAGATCTTCACTTGATTAACTTAGTGTATCCTGTAAAACTTTATTCCTATTCATAAAATGATTGATTGAACATAAAATTTATGATAATTATGTAAGAAATCTTTAAAAAGCTATAAAGTTTAAATTGACTAATAGTATCAACTTTGTAAGGAGATTGAATAACTAATTAATATAATTTAATACTATCATTATGGACTTAATTAAAACCATCGAAAACTTTTTGGGATTTGGCGATGAACCAAAAGACGAAACCACTGTTGCGAAACAATCAACAAAATCTCCGGCAAAGGCACCTAAGAAAAATAAAACTGCAACTACTTCAAAAACAAGTTCAGCAAAGACTAAAGCAACTACCGCAAACACTGCAAAAACAACAACTCTCAAAAAAGCAGTTAAGGCTGAAGATGCCTCAGCGAAAAAGGCTTCACAACCAACAATTGCCAAAAAAGCGGTTAAAGAAGAAAGCTCTGCAGCTAAAAAGACAGGAAACTCGGCAACTGCCAAAAAAACAGTTAAGACCACCGCAGCTTCTCCAGCCAAAAAGACTGAAAAATCAATAACTACTTCTAAAAAGATTTCAGAAAAAAAGTAACAGTGCTACTTCCTATTGGATTCACGAAGTGTAACCACCACCAAAGCTCCGCTTTATAAGAAACTGGATTCACTTCGTGCATCCACCAAAGCTCCCCCTTGTTACCGCACAAATCCTTTAGTGT
>JAYTGH010000018.1:0-8057 GCA_043733645.1 Flavobacterium sp.
GAAAGTTTCTCAATAGCTTGCGGTTGATCGCCAGTAGGTTTATAATCGGATACGACTTGGAAGTTCATTTTTAAGTACGATTTACGAAGTACGATTTACGAAGTGGGAAGTACGAAGTAGTTTTTTACCTTGTACCTCGTACTTCTTACTTCGTACTTTAATTTATTGCTTGTTATTTTTGGTAGTCTTAATTGCCGAAACTATTATTGCAGTTAATTCATTTGATTCTTTTATTAAATCTTCAAAAATACTATTCAAATTTAATGTTTCCATTTTAGAAACTTCATAAAGTAAATCTAAAAAATAGTTGCTTTCATCAATTTCTTCTTCTACGATTTTAAGCTTATTTAAAAAATCTGCTGTTGATTTTGCTCTTTGGGAAGCCCTATAATTAGCCCCAACAGAACTTGAGCATCTTATTAGTTGATTAACATAGGCGTTGTATTCTCTCGTTTTTGGTAAAGAGGCACACAATATCCAGCAATCAATTGCAAACTTTTTAGTCCGTTGTTTCAAATCATTCTTCATATTATAACTTTTTTACTTTCACCTTTCCCTTCTTACTTCCCACTTCTTACCTCGTACTTCAAATCAATTCATTAATTTTAGCATATTGCAAAAGCATAATTGTCTTGGCGTCCTTAATATTTCCTGATGCAATCATAGCAAAAGCTTTATCAAAATCGAGTTCTAGTACTTCAATGTTTTCTTGTTCATCAGCAACACCACCGCCATCAGTAACTTTCATATCTTTAGTATATTCGGCAGCGAAAAAATGTACAATTTCCGTTACTGAACCAGGAGACGTATAGACTTCAAAGAGTTTTTGAACTGCTGAAATTTTATAACCTGTTTCTTCTTCGGTTTCTCTTCTGATGCATTCTTCGGCGTTATCTTCGTCCAATAATCCAGCGCAGGCTTCAATCATCATCCCGCTTTCGTTGCCGTTTAAATAGGTTGGCATTCGGAATTGTCTTGTCAGGATTACGGTTTTACTGTTTTTGTTGTAAAGTAAAATAGTAGCGCCATTTCCTCTGTCATACGCTTCGCGCGATTGGGTTTCCCAATTGCCATCTTTTTTGAGATAGTTGTAGGTTATTTTTCGGAGTGTGTACCAATTATCCGAAAGGATTTCTGTTTTTAGGATTTCTATTTTTGGATTCATTTGAAAGTACGATTTACGAGGTACAAAATACGAAGTTATTATTTGTTTTAGATATACTTTTGTTCATGTTTGAATCATTTGAAAGTACGATTTACGAGGTACAAAATACGAGGTTATTTTTTGTTTTAGATATACTTTTTGGTCATAATTGAATCATTGAAAGTACGATTTACGAGGTACAAAATACGAAGTTATTATTTGTTTTAGATATACTTTTTATTCATGTTTGAATCATTGAAAGTACAATTTACGAGGTACAAAATACGAAGTTATTTTTTGTTTTAGATATACTTTTTGGTCATAATTAATCATTTATTTACTTCGTACTTCCCACTTCGTAAATCGTACTTTGAATCATTTCTTCACTTCCCACTTCGTACTTCGTATTTCCCACTTCGTACTTCGATTCATTTTATGAAGTCTTGTTGTTGTTTCGGAGATTGGAAAGTCCATGCTACTATTCGGCTTATCTTTTGGCCTTGAGCCATATCGATAGTCTTGATTTCTGCAGCCCCGACTTTATTCAGCAATTTATAAATGTTTTTCAGATTGTCTTTTTTGGATACCAAAGTTGTAAACCACAAACACTGCATTGGATATTTGACACTTTCATAAATCATTTGGGTGATGAAACCCATTTCGCCGCCTTTGCACCATAATTCGGCATTTTGACCACCGAAATTTAAGACTGGCTTTTCCGATATCTTGTTTTCTAATGTATTAACTTTTCGCAACGCACTTTTTGCAGCTTCTTCAGCCGAAGCATGAAATGGCGGATTACAAATAGTAAAAGCAAATTTATCTTCGGGAAGAATGATGTTTTTGAAGATGAATCTAGGTTCTATCTGCGATTGCAAACTGATAACATCAATTAGCTTTGGATTATTGGTTATGATTTTTTTGCAATTTTGAAGCGCTTTTTCATCAATATCAGTTCCAACGAAACTCCAGCCATAAGCAGCATTTCCAATGATTGGATAAATGCAATTGGCACCAATGCCAATATCTAAACCAACTATGTTTTCGCCTTCTGGAATAATTCCGTTGTTGGTTGTTGATAATAAATCAGCGATATAGTGAATATAATCCGCTCTTCCGGGAATTGGCGGACAAAGATATCCAGCAGGAATATCCCAGTTTTGAATATTATAATTCGATATCAGTATGGCTTTGTTCAGTGTTTTCACAGCTTCGGGATTACTGAAATCTATGGATTCAATGTTATATTCATTAACTGAAACAAAGTGTTGTAATTCAGAACAAGCTTCTATCAAGGTATCAAAATCATAGCGAAAGCGATGCGGATTTCTGGGATGCAGGCCTGTTTTTTGCTTCGCCTGTTCGCCCTGTGGGCTCGAGTCTGTGGTATTTTGAGTTTTTTTCATTTTAGTTTAATCCCAACATTCCATTAATAATAAATCGCCGTCTTTGTGGGTAATCGAAACGATGCCGTCTTCGGTTACATGATTGCTACTTCCGGTTCGGTAACCAATGGTTAAATCTTCCATATTCAAAGAATAAAAAAGATTTTTAGTGGTAATTCCGGTAACTTTTCCAATTGGAATTAGGGAAAGAATAGTGCTGGCAGTATACCATTTTTCAAAAGTACTAGGAAGTAAATATACTTTGGAATGATCGTCAAGAATAACGATTTTCAATAGATTTCTGTATGCAACACTATTGGTTAAATTGGTAATCGTATGATCAGCGCGTCGTCCGGTCGCCCATACAACATTCGCAGCTTTATGTCCTTTTTCGATAAGATAATCAAATGCTTTTTCTAAATCGGTTTTGTCTTGATTTGGTGCATTCACTATTTCAAGTGGATATTGTTTTTCCTTGTAATGATTGGCATCAAAACCTCTGTCAAAATCACCTAATAGCACATCAACTTTAATTCCCAATTCGAGAACACGTTCTATAGCCGAATCTAAAACAATCACTATTGGTGACCATTCGAGTAATTGTCCTAACAATTCGGAGCTGCAGGCTTCACCATTGGCAATAATCAAAGCTGGTTCCTGGTCGTCTCGAACGATATGATGTGATGACATTTTGATGTACGAAATTAGAAGTTGGAAGTACGAAGTGTAAAAGTAATAAAAAAGTACGAGGTACGAAGTGGGAAGTACGAAGCATTAACTTCCCACTTCGTACTTCGTACCTTGTACTTCAATTTGTTAAGCTATGGTTAATTTGGAACAATTTTTGACAAGAATTTGAATACTTTTACAACCTAAACAATTGGTATATGAAAGCAGCTTTTGCTTTTTTATTTTTAGTATTCGTATCCTTTAAAGGTTTTTCACAATTTGAAACACCGAAGAAGACAATTAATATTGCTCCGGTTTCAGATGCAAAAGGAATTGTTGCCCCCAAATCTTCAAAAGTAATAACCTATCCCAGCATTTTTGATAAAAAAGACAAATTACTAGAAAGTGTTTCATTACTAAAGAAAAAGCCTGAAGAAGAAAAAAGCGTTTTTGACAAGGAAAAATTTGCAGATCCTGCAAGGGAATATAAAGAAACATTTGATAATCTGAACAACAATGTTTTTAAGGAAGATTACATAGCTATGAATTACGGCAGCTATATAAGCAAGACCCAAAGAATAAAAATTATGTGTCGTGATTATGATCAAGTAGATGGTGATCAAGTTCGGATTCTGCTTGATGACATCCAGGTTTTTACCTGCACATTGTCATCAGATTATACTATTTTTTATCTTGATTTACCAGCCAATATTAACGTTATAGATTTTCAAGCTATCAATGAAGGGGAAGGTCCGCCTAATACAGCCCAGTTTACTATTCTAGACGCAAATGAAGAATTAATTTATAACAACCGATGGTCATTGCTACAAGGCTTCAGGGCAAGAATAAAAATTACCAGATAGTAAAAAAGCAGCTCAGTTAGCTGCTTTTTTAGTTTATTAAGATAAATGTTTACCCTAATTTCTTATCTAGGTTTTCTTTAATTGCTGATAAGAAACCTTCTGTAGTTAAATAATCGGCTTCAGTCAAACCTTCTGGTTTTACTAGCATTGCTAAGTCTTTAGTCATTTTTCCGCTTTCTACAGTTTCCACACAAACTTGTTCTAGTTTTAAACAAAAATCAATCAAAGCCTGATTGTTATCTAATTTTCCTCTGTGCTCTAATCCGCGTGTCCAAGCAAAGATTGATGCAATTGGATTCGTAGAAGTTGCTTTTCCTTGTTGGTGCATTCTGTAGTGACGTGTTACGGTTCCATGTGCTGCTTCCGCTTCAACCGTTTTTCCATCTGGAGTTACCAAGACAGAAGTCATTAATCCTAACGAACCAAATCCTTGAGCTACTGTATCCGACTGCACATCTCCATCGTAATTTTTACAAGCCCAAACAAATCCACCGCTCCATTTCATACAAGAAGCAACCATATCATCAATTAGTCGGTGTTCGTAAGTCATTCCATTAGCTTCAAAATCAGCTTTGTAGGTACTTTGATATACTTCTTCAAAAATATCTTTAAATCTTCCGTCGTAAGCTTTTAAGATGGTATTTTTAGTTGAAAGATACAATGGCCATTTTTTGGTCAACGCCATTTGAAAAGAGGAATGTGCGAAACCATAAATACTTTCGTCCGTATTATACATTGACATCGCCACACCGTCGCCTTTGAAGTCATAAACATTCCAGGTTGTAGTTTCTCCGGCTTCATTTGTGAAAGCCATCGTCAATGTTCCTTTTCCTTTAATAACTTTATCAGTAGCTTTGTATTGATCACCAAAAGCATGACGACCGATAACGATTGGTTTTGTCCAGCCTTGAACATAACGCGGAACGTTTTTCATGATAATTGGCTCACGGAACACAGTTCCACCAACGATGTTACGGATAGTTCCGTTTGGAGATTTCCACATTTCAGAAAGGTTGAATTCTTTTACTCGTTCTTCATCCGGAGTAATTGTGGCGCATTTGATACCTACATTATATTTTTTGATGGCTTCTGCTGAGTCAATGGTGACTTGGTCTTTGGTAGCATCTCTATGCTCTATGCCTAAGTCGTAGTATTTGATATCTAAGTCTAGATAAGGAAGGATTAGTTGTTCTTTAATAAAGCTCCAAATAATTCGTGTCATTTCATCGCCATCCAATTCTACTACTGGATTGGCTACTTTAATTTTTGCCATATTGTTGAGGTTTTACTCCGCTGCGCTCCATACAATTCGGCTGGCGCCTCGGGTGTTTGTTTTAAAAAATTTTCGCGATAGCAAATATAATTAATAAGATAGAAATTTGGTTGATAACAGCACCGAAATAGATTGAATTATGATATTGTCATTTTAGCTTTAAAAAAATACCGATTTGATAATATGTGTTGGTAATTTTCTATGACTTATCAAAATAAGGTCATCTTCTTACCTTGTTCTGTATTTGTTCGGTAAAAGTACTTATAGGGTAGTACAACCCCGAGCATGTCCCGAACATGTCCCGAACAAAGTCCGAACGAATTTATTCCAAAAAAGGCACTTTTTGAAATAAAAGCATAAAAAAAGCCCCGATAAATACCGAGACTTTTTTTATGGATAGAAAGTTTAGAATTATCTTCTTCTTTCTTTGATTTTTGCTTTTTTACCAGTAAGTTCTCTAAAGTAGTAGATACGAGCTCTTCTAACTTTACCTCTTTGGTTAACTTCTACTTTTTGTAAAGCTGGCATGTTAACTGGGAAGATACGCTCTACACCAACTGCTCCAGACATTTTACGGATTGTAAAAGTTTCAGTGATTCCTGAACCTTTTCTTTGGATTACAACTCCTTTGAAAAACTGAGTTCTTGTTTTTTCACCCTCTTTAATTTCGTAGTAAACTGTGATTGTATCACCAGCACCGAACGCAGGGAAATCTTTCTTTGTTGATAATTCGTTATTAACGAAATCTACTAAATTTGCCATTTTTATACTTATTATGGTTTTAAATCTAAGCAACATTCACGGTTTTCGCCAGAGGTTGGTCAAATGTGGGGGCAAAGATAAGTAAAATATCTAAAGTTGCAAACCTATTTTAGAAAAAAGAACCAAGAGGCAAGAGGCAAGAAATCAGCTAGTTAAATATCTATTTTCTAAAAGAAAGTTTCTTTCTTCTTTCTTCTTTCTTCTTTTCTCTATTCCTCAAGCAAATCCGGGCGTCTATTTTTAGTATGTTCAAAGGCCATATCTTCCCGCCATTTGTCAATTTTTGCAAAATGACCACTGGTTAAAACTTCGGGAACTTTCCAGCCTTTGTAGTCTGCAGGTCGGGTATATATTGGTCCCGACAATAAATTATCCTGAAAACTATCTGTTAAGGCTGAAGTCTCATCTGATAAAACTCCCGGAATCAAACGGATAATAGCATCGCAAAAAACGATAGCGCCAACCTCACCACCACTCAAAACATAATCTCCGATGGATATTTCTTTGGTAATAAAATGATCGCGAACTCGTTGATCAACGCCTTTATAATGGCCACAAAGGATGATGATGTTCTCATACATCGAAGCGGTGTT
Organism: Flavobacterium sp.; assembly: GCA_043733645.1. GTDB lineage: Bacteria > Bacteroidota > Bacteroidia > Flavobacteriales > Flavobacteriaceae > Flavobacterium. The sequence goes on from JAYTGH010000018.1 coordinate 6,690, forward strand.
GGCCATTTTTTGGTTTAACGTTTCTCCATCAGGAGACATATAGATTACTTCATCATAGCTTCGTTCACTTTTCAAATGAGTGATGCAAGCGTCTATCGGTTGCACCATCATGACCATTCCGGCGCCACCACCAAAAGGATAATCATCAACGCTTTTTTGTTTGTTGGTAGTGTAATCTCTTAAATTATGAAAATGGACTTCCACCAATCCTTTTTCGATAGCACGTTTCATTATCGATGCTTCGAATGGGCTTTTCATCAATTCTGGTAAAATAGTAATGATATCTATTCGCATGGCGCAAAGATAAGCTTTAGTTTTTAGTTGCTCAAACGGCTTTCAAATTTGTAATTTATATAGCATGGATTAATTGTGAATCTACTCTACATGTTAGATGCTTGTTACATACATTAACCACGCTATAACTACGCTATAACTACGCTATAACCACGCTATAACTATAAAGTAATTAAACACCTGTCTCAAATGATGGTCAAGATGCATGGTGTGCATTTTGCTCCATTCGTCATGAGTCAATTCGCCAAAGAAAGGGTGATTGGTAGTTTTAATTGCCTTTTCTCCCAATTCAGAAAAGATTCCGATTTTTTGAATTAGCTCATTTCTGGTTTGCCCAAAATCGTAGCTGCCAGTTCTAATAAATGATGGAGCTGTAGGGCTGTTTTTCTTGAATTCAGTTCCGCCGAAAACTTTCTTTTTTAGCATTTTTCCAACAAGACGCATAATAAAATTGGCCTGCATCGGAGTAGTTCCGGTAGCAAAATCAATCGGAGCCTGGCAATGCGATAGCATTTGATCTAAAGTCATTTTTCCCCATAGTGCTTTGCTTTCAGGCGAAAGTTTATTTATCCTTGAAATGATTAAATCGTTATCGGTCTTGTTGTAAATAGAGCTCATATTTTCGTTTTTATTGGTAATCAAAATTACAATTTTTAATAGTAACTTTGCACTACAAAATAAAAATTCAAACTATGGAAAACGGAATATATGCTAAATTCAATACTTCAAAAGGTTCGATTTTAGTAAAACTAACACATGATTTAACACCGGGAACAGTTGGAAACTTTGTCGGATTGGCTGAAGGTCAATTAGAAAATTCATCGAAACCAATGGGAAAACCCTATTACGACGGATTAAAATTTCACAGGGTAATTCCTGATTTTATGGTTCAAGGGGGATGCCCACAAGGAATTGGAACGGGTGGTCCGGGTTATAACTTTGACGATGAGTTTCATCCAACACTAAAACATGATAAACCAGGTGTTTTGTCTATGGCAAATTCAGGTCCGGGAAGCAACGGTTCTCAGTTTTTTATTACCCATACACCAACGAATTGGTTAGATGGCAAACACA
>JAYTGH010000019.1:0-2922 GCA_043733645.1 Flavobacterium sp.
GCAAAGTCAAACTCCTTACCATATAAATCCGTTACCTTAAATTGATAGATTGTCTCTGCCGAAATAGCTGCTTGTGTTTCCATTGTTTTGTTATTTGTTTTATTATTCTGTGCCTGATTTTGACAACTCCAAAGCAACAGTATGCTGCAACTTACTAGTAGATACTTATTCATAGCTTTAATTTTTTATAAAATTAGACAATATTTTTATAGCTCGTGTTATACAACTCCTAAAGTTTTATTAAAACAAAAAAGGCTCTATGATTCTTAGTATCATAGAGCCTCCAACAAACGCAATAAAAAAATAATTTTAAAACTAAATCTTTATTACAAACAAAACCAATTTCATAGCAGTTCTTCTCTAAATTTATTTACGTGAAAACAACGGTTTTAGTTTTATAAATAACTTTTTTCAATAAAAATAAAGCATTACTTTAAAATTTATAGACAACTTTGCCTTTAAAAAATTGTGGTATTCCGGGTGTAAAATGAATTTCGGTTACACTTTGACTTTCGTTTTGCAGACGAGATTCAGTGGCAAATTGTGTTTCATTCCAAGCGGTGTTAAAAATATTTTCAACAGATATACCAACTGTGATATTTTTGTATTCATAATTTACATTCAAATCGGATATGAAATACCCTTTGGCTACTAGAGAATTATCTTCATTTGCTGGACGTGATTTTAAATATCGATAGTGTAATCCTCCTGAAAACCCTTTTAGTTTATTAATACTCAGTCCACCGGTTGAGGTAAAGTCAGGAGCTAGCGGAATATAATCTTGACCGGAAAGAGCATCAATACTTCTGCCATATGTGTAGTTTAAATCTGTATCCAAAAACAACCAATCAGTCAATTGATAACGCAATCCGAAATCAAATCCCATTCTTTTGGTTCTTCCGCTGGGCTCTACAACTCCTGCATCGCCAACATAAACAAATTCTTGTTCTAAAAATAAGTACCATAAAGCCATATTAACAACTAATTTTGGAAATGGCTTGAAAATGGTTCCCAAATCAGAACCGATAGCTGTTGGTAAAATCTTTTTCCCAGTTTGGGCTACTACTACTCTTGTATCATTGGAATGAAAACCAAAACCCGATTTTAGGTATAACTGCCAATTGCTATTTTGAGAATAAATAAAGTTTAGCTTTGGCGAGAGCTTAATTTTATCCTCGGCTTGTACTTGATAGCTTGATGACAATTTATCCTGATATTCAAATTTGAAATAATCCAATCGCAATGCCGGATTAATTTTTAGTTTTCCAAAATCATATTCCGCATTAACATAAGAAAACATATTGGTCTGATTGATATCTCCTAATTTTATATTCTGCAAAGTCGTGTATCGACCAACAGTATGTGACAACTCAGTATTATTTGTTTCGTCTGTCCTTAATCCGCAACCAAACTGATAGATTCCCTTTGTTAACTTTGTGGTTAATTCGGCGTTAAACCCATATAGATTTCGTTTCTCTTTTTGACGTATTTGATCACCATTATTAGGATCATAAAGAAAAAAAGTAAAATTGGAATACAATTCGAAATCATAATAGGAATAGAATGTATTGGCTTTTAAAAAAGTACTTTCAGAAATCGGTTTTATAATACTGAAATTTACATTAGTTCTTGAAGTATTACCTCCTTCGGTATCATCAACTGCTCCAAATCGGGAAATCACTCCGCTATCCACTAATCGTTGCGGAATTTGGCCTGAGGCATTCCATTTACTGGAAAATCGGGAAACTTGTAATGAAAATTTACTATTGTCAGGGAAAATTCCAGTGTATTTTCCAAAAAGGTTAATACGTTTGAAATTCTGTGGCGAGTCAAAGGGACCATCAGTAAGTATATATTCTGTAGCGATATATCCGTTCTGAGTTCTGCTTTTTTCTAATAAATTAAAAACTCCAACAGTTCGCTTTGTATTGAATTGTCCCAATTCAAAGCTAACATGGTTTTTATCGAACTTCTCTTTGGTTTGAAAACTAACATAACCAGCTGTAGCAAAATCACCTTTGTTAGCATAATAAGTTCCTTTACCAAAATCTATTTTCTCAACTGTTTCCGGAATAACAAAATGCAAATCAGCGTAACCTTGTCCGTGTGCATGAGAAACCATATTTACTGGAATACCATCAACAGAAACGGCTATATCTGTACCATGATCAATATCAAAACCTCTGAGAAATAATTGTTCCGCCTTTCCTCCTCCCGCGTGTTGCCCTATAAAAAGACCTGGCACTTTTCGGAGAATTTCCTGTGAAGAGTTGACCGGATTTGTTAATACATCAATTTTTGAAATAACATTCATAGCCGATAATTTTGGTTGAATAACCACTTGATCGAGCTTATAAATATCTTCTTCTAAAGTAATTTTGTTTTCGTCTTCCTTAACTATAAAAGTTTGTTTTTTAAATCCCAAAGCAGCTACCTGCAACTCATCACCTGTAGCAGTTTTATCAATATTAAATATCCCAAACTCGTTGGTGTGTGCATGTGTTTTTGAATGAGTATTTAAAACATATACATTGTCAATTGGATTCCCAATACTATCAGTAACAGTGCCTTTTAATAGCTGGCTGTGGCTAGTAATTGTGAGTAATACTAGTGAAATAGTCAATAAATATTTCATTACAAACTAATACCTTTACGTTCAACATTTGGCCCTAATTCGAATGTGCTTTTCAATAGTTCATCCTTAATCGGAGCTATTTTTTGCACCATATTATTGCTTTTATAAGTCTCTTCCAAGTGATATTTAAATTTAGGTTCTGCGGTTTTTCCGATAATGTATTGCTGGTCAATTTCGAGCGCTTTTAGTAAATCGTTTATATTGGCTGTAATATCAAAAATTTTAGAGTAATTGGAAGCCAATACACTCAAATAACTAAGCTGATTAGGTGCTTTATCATATTTACT
>JAYTGH010000020.1:0-2920 GCA_043733645.1 Flavobacterium sp.
TTTTCGGAAGCTAAATACACTAACTTTATTGAAGACATTACTTCTGATTTTGATTATAAAGTAACGTTCCGTATTGCAGAAAGCCCTTTTTTTATTCCAAATGAATTAAAAGAACAATTGCTTGATGGTTGTCAGCAGGTTATTGATTTCATTAAAAAAGACGACTTCAAATCGCTTACCAATAGAGCTTTGGAGCTAAACAGAAAAGTTCCAAACGAAGATAATCATACTACATTTTTAGCAATTGATTTTGGAATTTGTGAAGAAGATGACGAAATAGTTCCAAAACTGATTGAAGTGCAAGGATTTCCGTCTTTGTTTAATTTTCAGAATCATTTGTCGCAAAAATTTGAAAACCATTACCCTTTTCTTTCTGAATTGACGCCGTTTTTAAACGGATTAACTCAAGAAAGTTATTTGGCATTAATTGAAGAGGTGATTTGCAACAATCATCCAAAAGAAAATGTAATTCTGTTGGAAGTTGAGCCCGAAAAGCAAAACACCAAGATTGATTTCTATTATTGTCATCGCGATATTGGTATTCCTGTAATTTGTGTTACTGATTTGTATCAAAAGGGAAAACAGCTTTTTTATAAGAACGATAATGATCAAGAAGTGTTGGTAAAGCGAATATACAATCGTGTGATTTTTGATGAACTTGATTTGCGTACCGATTTAAAATTAAATTTCGATTTTTCAAATGATTATGACGTAGAATGGGCCGGGCATCCGAATTGGTTTTTCAGAATCAGTAAATTTATTTTGCCATATTTAAAAGGAAAGTATTTTATAGAAACTACCTTGCTTTCCGACTTAAAAGAAATTCCAACTGATTTGGAAAACTATGTCTTGAAACCCTTGTTCTCTTTCTCCGGAAGTGGTGTTATATTTCATGTAAAAAGAGAAGATATTGAAGCTGTAAAAGAAAAAGATTTATATATACTTCAGAAAAAAGTAAACTACAAACCTATAATTCAATCGCCAGATGGAAAAGTTAAAGCCGAAGTTCGCTTACTTGCCGTTTGGAAAAAAGACGCACCTTCTCCTACTCTAGTTACTAATTTGGTACGTTTAAGTCGAGGCGAAATGATTGGTGTTAAATTCAATAAAGACAAAGATTGGGTTGGAGGAACTGTGGGAATGTTTAAAAAATAATTTTATATATATTGCTTTTTAATCTCCAAAAAGCTTTTCTCAGAATTCACCAATTCATTCATGATTTCCGTTCTCAAAACATCTACATCGTCATATTTTAAATACTTTGCCCAATCCGTTTCGGTTAAAACTTTTTTGATGGTTTGTATTGTTTTCGAGGTTTCCTTAGCATTTCGCAAGATTACTTTTTCATGATTTTCCAAACTTAGTTTGTGATAGAAATTGACTTCGCTGGTTTCAATATTTACTTTGATTAAAAACAGTCTTGAAGTATCATCATTAGAATAAAAATCATTCCAATTAGCAAAGCCAACAATGTTATGTTGACTTTTAAACTGCCCTAATGGAATCAATCGCCAATGACAATTAGCAACTCTTCCCCAGTGATTAGAAATGCGATACAAGCCTTCAGCAGTAAAGATATACTGACTTCCCGACTGACTTTTATAGCTTATTTTTAAATCATTAATCTCACTAAAAGGCACTTCTTTCCATATACAGAAAGTATACGAATGAAAGTTGAGTTTAGTATAGATTTTATTTAGCATCAGTACTAATGCAGTTTCTTCACCGCTTCTTGCTGAGCAACTGTTGCAAAATCTTTTATTAATCGTTCGGCAAAATTGTCTAACAATTCAAGGATGCGAGTGTTACTGTCGCTTTTTACAATCAAACCGGCATGATATTCTAACGGCACTCGGAAACAGACTTCCGCATCATCAAAGCCCGATAAATCAGGATGTTCAAATTTGGAAAGTGTTAATACAATTCCGGCAAATTCCTTTTTGATTGTTGGTAATTTATATTCTTTTGCTTTAGCCAAACAATCTTCAATTTTTGCCCATTCTGCCCAAAGATTTACACCTGATGCAGCATCGACCATTTCGGCAAGATGTGCGCCGCCAACTCGTGAAGCCGTTTCGAGGAAATAGATTTTCCCATCGTCATTGCATTTGATAAATTCCGTATGATTGGCGCCATGCATCATTCCGAAAGCTTTTAGCACTTGTTCATTTACTTTCTTTATTTCTTTATCGTCTTTAGAATCGTATGGAATATTGGCACTTCTGAAAATTCCGCCACCTTGTGAGATTTCCATTGGTGTTGCCAAATATTGAGAAGTAATAGAAAACAATGTTTTTCCTTTCCAATTCAAGCCATCACAATGATATACTGCTCCTGGTTTGAATTGTTCTACTAAATATTTTAATCGATTTGTATCGCCTAAATCATGAATTTTTTGCCACAATTCTTCTTTAGAATGCACTTTCATAATACCAGAAGCCGAAGCTTCAGAACGTGGTTTTAAAAGCCATGGTGGAGAAACAGCATCTGCAAACTGATTGATTTCTTCGTCATTAAACAAAGAACTAAACGCTGGAATCGGAATCCCAGCATCTTTGGCTTTCATTCGCATAGCCAATTTATCACGGAAATATCTTCCTGTGGTTTGCCCCATTCCATCAATCCTAAGATTTTCTCTGAGATACGCTGCTTTTTCCACATCAAAATCATCTAAAGCAATAATCCCATCAATCTTTTTATGACGCATTAAACTAGCAACACCGGAAAGTAACTCTTCTAAGTTCCAATCGATATCTTGTCCCGGCATGAAAAATATTTCATCAATATAATCAAATGCCCATGGCTTATCTCGCAGTTTTTCAGAAGTAATAAGATAGACACGATTGCCCTGCTTTTTTAGGTTTGTTAAAAAATCATTTCCTTTGAAATAATTAGAAACACAAATGAAGTTTTTAGTAAT
>JAYTGH010000021.1:0-2915 GCA_043733645.1 Flavobacterium sp.
CGTTTTGTTGAACCCAACCGGCACCACCATCTGAAGTTTTCCATATAGAGCTTCCAGTTCCAGCAGTCGCGTTAATAGCACTTACCCATGCAGTATTAATATCAACTGGAGATAAATCATTAATTGATAAAGTAGGATCACCAACATTAATAGTTCCTTGAGTCCAAGTTGCCCCCCCATCTGTTGTTTTTGTGAACTCTTGAACAACTGTAGTAGATGAAGGTGTACCATCATAAGCCAATCCCCAGACGGTATTTGCATCTATAATAAAGAGATCGCTAATTCCTCTCGAAGCTGTCGTAAAGCCGCTATTCTGCTCAACCCACTGAGCATTTATAGTTGAGGTTAAAGCAATTAAAGAAAAAGTAAGTAATAATTTTTTCATAGTTTTTAGTTTTAAATAATTAAAAACAAAAATAGCATTTTTATTTTAACGGCTTTAATTTTTAATAAATCTTTAATAGATAAAAGGTTATTTTTGCAATCAAAATAAAAAAAGATGGTCATCTTATTACTTGGCTCTGGCGGAAGAGAACATGCTTTGGCATTTAAAATGCTTCAAAGTTCAAAATGCTCAGCACTTTTTGTCGCTCCCGGAAACGCAGGAACGGCAGAAATAGCAACAAATGTTTCTATCAACCCTACCGATTTTAACGCGATAAAATTGTTTGTAATTCAAGAAAAAATCGAAATGGTTGTTGTTGGTCCTGAAGATCCCTTAGTGTCAGGAATTTATGATTTCTTTAAAAATGATTCAGCATTAAATCATATTCCGGTCATTGGTCCGTCAAAAGTGGGTGCTCAATTAGAAGGAAGTAAAGAATTTGCTAAAGAGTTTCTGGTTAAACATAATATACCAACAGCAGGGTATGATAGTTTTACGGCAACAACGGTAGAAAAAGGATGTGATTTTTTGGAAACATTACAACCGCCATATGTTTTAAAAGCTGATGGTTTAGCAGCAGGTAAAGGCGTTTTAATTATTCATGATTTAGAAGAAGCAAAAACAGAATTGCGAAATATGTTGGTTCATGCCAAATTTGGAAATGCAAGTGCCAAGGTAGTTATCGAAGAGTTTTTAGATGGAATTGAATTGAGTTGTTTTGTATTGACGGACGGCCAACATTATAAAATGCTGCCAACCGCCAAAGACTATAAACGAATTGGTGAGGGAGATAAAGGTTTAAATACCGGTGGAATGGGAGCAGTTTCCCCAGTGCCATTTGCAGATGCTGTTTTATTAGAGAAGATAGAAACGCGAATTGTAAAACCAACCGTTGAAGGTTTACAAAAAGATGAAATTGAATATAAAGGTTTTATTTTTATTGGATTAATCATTGTTAAAGACGAACCAATAGTAATCGAATACAATGTCAGAATGGGTGATCCCGAAACCGAAGTTGTAATTCCAAGGATCAAGTCCGATTTAGTAGAGTTATTTCAGGCTGTAGCCGATGGAAAATTAGATGAAGTTTCGTTAGAAATTGATCAAAGAAGCGCCACAACAATAATGATGGTTTCAGGCGGTTATCCCGAAGATTATGATAAAGGTTTTGAAATTTCAGGACTTGACAAAGTCGAAGATTCTCTAGTTTTTCATGCTGGAACAAAACTAGAAAACGGGAAAATTGTAACCAATGGCGGAAGAGTTTTGACAATCACCTCTTTTGGTAATGATTTCCGGGAAGGAATAAAAAAATCTTATCAAAATCTAGACAAGCTACATTTTGATAAGATGTATTTTAGAAAAGATATTGGCTTCGACTTACTTTAAGAAAGAATGTGCCGTTGTATCTTGGTTTTCTTCGTTGTTATCTCTGTGTTCTTTTAATTGTTTGCACCAGTAAACTATATATCTTGCGCAAACTAATATCATAATCCAACTTACAAGATTAGCCAACCACCAACTGCTTAACTCCAAAGAGCGCAAAAAATCAAGTGGTTTGAATAAAAAATCTACAAATAAAGATTGAATGCCTTCAAAAAATGCTCTCATTTTATAAAATGTTATATTTACAGCACAAATGTATAAAATATCCTTATGATAACAAGCGTTTTTAAAAAATCTACTCTACTTAATAATGCTTTGGTGGTAGTTTTATTGCTGCTTTTCTTTTTTATGTATCAGTCAAGTGATTTGTTAACGAAGATTTCTACTCATGGATTCTCAAAAACAACAACACTTGTTTTGTTATTATTGGCTTCTTTTTTCTTGGTCAATTTTACTGTAAAAAAGAACAACCTGACAAAAAACAGTAGTTATACGATTTTATTTTTCTTGTTATTTCTACTCATTTTTCCATCCATTTTTAATAATTCTAATTTATTGTTTGCCAATTTTTTTCTGCTTCTGGCTATTCGAAGATTGATTTCTCTGCAAACATTAAAAGCGCCAAAAGAAAAGATTTTCGATGCTTCGATGTGGATTTTCATTGCCAGCTTGTTTCATTTTTGGTGTATTCTTTTCATTATTCTGGTATATGTTTCCATAATTTTTCACGTTTCAAGAGATTTTAGAAACTGGCTTTTACCCTTTGTGGCTTTTTTTGCAACGGCAGTTATATTTATGTTTTCTGCCTTGGCATTTGATAAAACCTGGATTGATCATATTATAGCTCAAACGCAGACTAATTTTCAATTAGATTATTTTACCAATAATTATCAAAATATAGCGCTATCGTTGTTTGTTGTTATTGGATTGTATTTTCTATTATCGTTGGTTCTTTCATTAACAAACAAACCGTTGATTTTACAAGCTTCTTTTAAGAAAATGATATTCGGATTTTTAATAGGAGTATTGATTTTTCTGATTTCACCTGATAAAAACAATGAAATGTTGGTCTTCACCTTTATGCCATTATCAGTAATGTGCACCACAAACATTGAATATTCGCAAAGCAAAATGTATCAGGAAA
>JAYTGH010000022.1:0-2898 GCA_043733645.1 Flavobacterium sp.
ATTGTAAAATGGATTAATTACCTAAATGCTTGTTCAATATCGGCCAATAAATCGTCTATATCTTCAACGCCGGTACTTAATCGGACTAAATCATCGGTAATTCCGATTTCTTTTCGTTTGTCTTCCGGAATCGAAGCGTGTGTCATCAAAGCAGGATGATTCGCCAAACTCTCAACTCCACCAAGCGATTCAGCTAAAGTAAATACTTTTAGTTTTTCCAAGAAAGCCACAGCATCTTCTTTTTTACCCGACTTAAACGTGAAAGAAACCATTCCGCCAAAACCACTCATTTGTTTTTTCGCAATATCATGAAACGGATGACTCGGCAATCCAGGATAATAAACAGTTTCCACTTCGGGATGATTGCTTAAAAAAGCAGCAACTTTTTCACCGTTTTCACAATGACGTTGCACACGTAAATGCAATGTTTTTATTCCGCGTAAAACCAAGAAACTATCCATTGGTCCAAGTGTTCCGCCAGTAGCAAATTGTTTGAAATGCAACGCATCACCCAACGCTTTGTCTTTTATAATCAAAGCTCCGGCAATAACATCGGAATGTCCCCCAAGGTATTTTGTTGCCGAATGCATCACGATATCTGCACCTAAATCCAACGGTTTTTGAAGATAGGGTGTCGCAAAAGTATTATCAACAGCAAATAATATGTTTTTTGCTTTAGTAATTTTAGCAATTTCCTGAATGTCGGCTAATTTCATCAACGGATTGGTCGGCGTTTCCACCCAAACCAACTTCGTGTTTTCATTGAGTAACGACTGAAATTTGGCAATATCATTCATATCCACAAAGTGGAATTTAAGACCGCTGTCTTTGTAAATACGCGTAAACATTCTATAAGTTCCACCATATAAATCGTCCATCGCAATGATTTCGTCTCCAGCTTTGAACAATCGTAACAAACAATCGGTTGCCGCTAATCCTGATGAAAATGCCAAACCACGGGCACCATTTTCTATCGAAGCCAAAGCATCTTCCAAAGCCTGACGCGTCGGATTTGAAGCTCTAGAATACTCGTAATCACCAACAGGTTTTCCAGGTGAAGTCTGAGCATATGTTGAGGTTAGAAATACCGGCGGCATCACGGCTCCGGTTATTTCTTCATGGTGTTGTCCACCATGTATGACTTTAGTATTGAATTTCATCTTGATTAATTTTTGGCAAATGTATTTTATTTTTTTGGATGCAAAATATAATTTAATAGCGAGTCTGTTTTTCACAATCCATTCCAGTTTTTGTTGCAGTCAAATCAATAGCAGCAACAGTCATAGTTTACTTATCCTAAAAGTATTTATAAGCTATGGATACACCGTATATATGCCGTATATATGTCGTATATATGTCGTAGTACATATATCATAGAACCAACCTATAAATATACTACATATATGGAATAGAAAGGGATAAGTTTGAAATTATACAAACTTTCTAATATTCATCATAAAACCTAAGTGAAGCGCTTCATGATAATTATTGAAATTCATAGCTTCTAAGGTCGTTGCCAAATGAAATCCGGTTGCGGTTGTATATTCGGTATACGTGACAAATTTACCGTTGGCATAATCTTCTTTTGTCTTTGCTATCAATGAAAAAAGGAGCTCCTTTAATTCATCAATTTCGGCTTGCGTAGTAGCTCCTGTTGGTTTGCTGCCGTTTTTATAGGTAGCAGTCATTTCCTCCGAAATATAAGTTGGCAATCCCGAAAGACGATACACCAATCCTTGCTGCGCGACGATAATGTGACCTAAATTCCAAGCCAAATTGTTACTAAAACCTTCCGGAATTTTATTCAATTGTTCCAACGAATAATTTTCTAAGAGGGTAAGATAAAGCTTTCTACTGGTTTCCCAAATTTTGAAAGTTGCGTCCATAATTTTAAATTTTTATCAAAAATACAGATTATAAATTTTAAATGATTTTCCTTTGTAAAAAAGAAATTCCATGACGAATAAGATATACTATTTAGCTTCCTGCGACACCTGCAGAAAAATTATAAAATCTTTGCCAAATTCTGATAAATTGGAATTTCACGACATTCGTCAAAACCCAATTACTGTAGAAGAATTAGAAGAAATGCATTCACTTTCCGGGAGCTACGAAGCGCTGTTCAGCAAAAAAGCACAGCTTTATAAATCAATGGATTTGAAGAACAAAGCACTGACCGAAGCGGATTTCAAAAAGCACATTTTAGAACAGTATACGTTTCTAAGTCGCCCCGTTGTTATCATCGACGATACAATATACATTGGCAACGGACAAAAAAATATCATCGAAGTTATTAAAGCATTGTCGTAATGTCAAAAAGAACCTGGGCATTAATTGCCGCCATGATGGTTTCGCTGATTTATGGCGTTTCGTTTACAATCGCCAAAGACGTCATGCCTTATTATGTCAAACCTTTTGGATTTATTTTACTACGCGTTATTGGCGCTACAATCTTGTTTTGGATAGTTTCCTTTTTTGGCCCCAAAGAAAAAATCCAACTTCAGGATTTTCCAAGAATAGTTGCCGCTGCCTTTTTTGGTGTGGCTTTGAATATGCTGACATTCTTTAAAGGATTGAGTTTTACCACGCCTATTTCGGCAGCGGTGATTATGGTTACCACACCAATAATTGTTATGATACTATCGGCGATTATCATTAGAGAAAAAATAAAACTCCGAAAGATTCTCGGAATCCTGCTTGGTCTTTTCGGCACCGGATTTTTAATTCTGTATGGAAAATCAATGGGCAATGCTACCAATGCTTCACTCGGAAATTTATTGGTTTTTATCAATGCAGTCTCCTATGCTTTTTATCTGATAGTTGTCAAAAAACTAATGGACAAATACAATGCATTCACTTTTGTTAAATGGATTTATACTTTTGGCTTGTTGATGGTTT
>JAYTGH010000023.1:0-7972 GCA_043733645.1 Flavobacterium sp.
AAAAATTCACTGGCAGAAGCCGAAAACCCATTAATCATAATAACCATCGGACCATTGTAAATAGTACCCTGTATTTCATCCCGAATGATTTCTTTATCATTTTTATTGTTATTCATGATTGCCAGTGGACCATCGTTGATAAACAAGCCCGCAAGCTGCACCGCTTCCTGCATTGAACCGCCACCATTATTCTCTACATCAATGATTAGTCCATCGATAGTATCTTCTTCTAATTTTAATATTTCTTTGACAACATCATTCGAGATACTCGATTTTCCGTTTTCAAAAGTGGAATAAAAGCTCGGAATTTTGATATAACCAAAGGTAGATTTAGCTTCGCTCAGTTCGGCTTCGCCTCGTGCGTTAGTTTTTAGCTTAAAACTAAAGACATTATTTTGGTAATCCTTCAGGATTTTTTTTACCAATCGAACGTTATATATTTCGCCACTTTTTTTTCTGAAAGTAAAAATAGCGGCTTTATAATCTTTGGAACTGATGATTTCCTCAATCTTTTTCATCGAAGCACAAGCAATTTCAAACACGTCGTTTTTATACTTGATTTTTAGCAATTGGTCACCAATAGTTATTTTATCACTAAAATAGGCGGAACTTCCCGGAATAATGTCGTCAACGGTCATTTCATCTTTTTCAGACATAGAAACGTAAAGTCCAAAAGTCAGGTTGTCGGAACTAACAGCTGAGAAAAATTCTGATTTATCACTTTCAGAAAAATATTCGGTATGAGGATCAAAATAGGAACAAAAAACCGAGTAAAAAATGGCATTAAACTCCTCTTCCGACATTTGGTAGCTTTCGGTTTTGCACTCGTATTTGTCAAAGGCTTTAAGTTTGTCGGCAGCTGCAAGTGCATCAAAATTTACAACTAAAGAATCTTTATTGGTACTCAATTCAGCAACATCGCGCAAAATACTGAACAGTATCCTCTTTTTGTACATGTGTTTTAATTCGGCTTCATCAGATGCATACGGAAATACTTTTCTGGAAAAAACAACTTTTTCATCGCTTGAAAAGGGGAAATCTTCGCTTTTCAAAGAAGCAATTATAGTAGCATAACGAGAAACAGATTTAGAATAAGCGACGTAAAAATCATGTAGAAAAGCACAATCGTGTGAAGAGATATAATTATCAATTTGGTATTGATGTTTCTTTAGCTCGTTGATTTCAGGTGCAATGAATAGCCGGTTTTCTTCATCCAACCGACTTAAGAAAGTCTTGAAAGCATAAACAGATAAACTATCGTCAATTGGTTTTGGGTGATAATGATTCTCCTGAATTAATGCATTAATGTTTGCCAGCGTTTCACAAGGATTTTTTTCTTTCTGACTTACAGCCAAAAGAGGAAGCAACAGCACTAATTGCAGAAGATTTTTCACCCAACATTATTTTTTATAGAAAGGCATTTTTACCACTTTGGCAGCGACTTTGTTGTTTCGGATTTGAATAAAAATCTCGCTGTCAACCGCAGAGAATTCTGTTTTTACATAACCCATTCCGATTCCTTTACCCAAAGATGGTGCCATAGTTCCCGAAGTTACGATTCCGATGTTATTTCCATCAGCATCCACAATTTCATAATCGTGCCGCGGAATGCCTCTTTCGGTTAGTTCGAAACCAACTAGCTTTCGGGTAACTCCAGCTTCTTTTTGTTTTTTCAGATTTTCTGAATTGGTAAAGTCTTTGGTGAATTTGGTAATCCAACCCAATCCGGCTTCTAATGGCGAAGTAGTATCATTGATATCGTTTCCGTATAAACAAAAGCCCATTTCCAAACGCAAAGTGTCACGAGCCGCCAATCCAACTGGTTTGATTCCAAATGGTTTTCCGGCTTCGAAAACTTTATTCCAAACTTGCTCTACATCAGAGTTTTTACAATAAATCTCAAATCCACCAGAACCAGTATAACCTGTAGCAGATATAATCACGTGTTCAATTCCGGCGAAATCAGCAACTTCAAAATGATAGTATTTTATAGCAGATAAATCTACAGAAGTCAAGGATTGCATAGCTTCAACCGCTTTTGGCCCTTGAATAGCAAGTAAAGAATACTCTTCGGAAATATTTTTCATATCTACACCTAAATCGTTGTGCGATGAAATCCAATTCCAATCTTTGTCAATATTAGAAGCGTTGACTACCAATAAATACTGGTTTTCTTTCATTCGGTACACGATTAAATCGTCCACAATTCCACCATCTTTATTTGGCAAACAGGAATATTGTGCCCGACCAATTTCTAGAACAGAGGCGTCATTGGAAGTTACTTTTTGGATTAAAGCCAAAGCATTGTCGCCACTAAGCAAAAATTCACCCATGTGCGACACATCAAAAACGCCTACACCATTTCTAACAATTTCGTGTTCGGCATTTACGCCTTCGTATTGAACAGGCATATTGTAACCTGCAAACGGAACCATTTTCGCTCCTAAACTTTCGTGAATATGCGTTAACGCTGTATTTTTCATTGTAATTTGTATGTTGTTTGTGTTGTAATATAGTTTTGTCGACTTATCATCCTGAGCTTGTCGGAGGATTATTTTCTAACAAATGGCGGTAATAGTTTACTCGAAACTTCTCCAAAACCAATCCGAACCGAACTGTTTTGACAATATCCTTTCATAGTTACCGTATCGTTATCATTAATGAATTTACGCTCAGTACCGTCATTCATTTTTATTGGATTTTTTCCGCCCCAGGTTAATTCGAGCATCGAACCAAAACTATCAGGTGTTGGTCCAGAAATGGTTCCCGAACCCATCATATCGCCTGAATTTATTCGGCAACCGTTAGAAGTATGATGCGCTAATTGCTGCGACATTGACCAATACATATATTTAAAATTAGATTTAGAAATCAATGATGCTTCCACGTTTTCGGGTTCTATGTAAACTTCTAAATTAATATCGAAAGCGTTTTTTCCTTTTTGTTGTAAATAGGGAAGTGGGGTTGGCTCCTGAACTGGTCCTTTGCAACGGAAAGGTTCCAAGGCATCCATAGTAACAATCCATGGAGAAATTGAAGAAGCAAAGTTTTTTGCCAAAAATGGTCCAAGCGGAACATATTCCCATTTCTGAATATCACGTGCGCTCCAATCGTTTAATAACACCATTCCGAAAATATAATCTTCGGCTTCATTAATCGGAATGTTTTCCCCCATGATATTCGCATCGGTAGTGATAAAAGCCGTTTCTAATTCAAAATCTATTGAACGGGAAGGTCCAAAAACTGGAGTACTTTCACCATTGGGTAAAGTTTGTCCCATAGGACGATGTATTGGGATTCCTGATGGCACTATGGATGAGCTTCTTCCGTGATAGCCTACAGGAAGATGAAGCCAATTCGGTAATAAAGCATTTTCCGGGTCACGGAACATTTTACCTACGTTGGTTGCATGCTCTTTACTCGAATAGAAATCGGTATAATCGCCAATCAATACGGGCAATTGCATTTCAACATCTTCCATTTTGAAAATAACAATATCACGATGTTCCTGATTATCTCGAAGTACAGCATTGTTTTGGTCAAAAATATCTCCAATCCTATTACGTACTAATCGCCAGGTTTTCTTTCCATCTGATATAAAATCATTCAAGGTATCCTGCATAAACATATCATCTGTCAATTCAATTCCATCGAAATAGTTCAACTGCTGTAACGCACCCAAATCGATAGCGTAATCTCCAATTCGAGTTCCTATAGTGATGACATCTTCTTTGGTCAAGAAAACGCCAAAAGGGATATTCTGAATAGGAAAGTCACTGTCTTTGGGGACAGTAAGCCAAGATTTGCGTTTGGGATTGTTTGTATTTGAAGGCATGGTAAGTAGTTTAAGTTTGTTGAAAAATTCAGTAATCAAATATATCATTTCCTATTAATTTACCAAACCATTTTTGTAATTTTGAACACAATTAATCGAAATAATTTCAAATGCAACGCGACAAACAAATTTTTGACCTTATCCTTGAGGAACAAGACAGACAAATTCACGGAATTGAACTAATTGCATCAGAGAACTTTGTGAGCGACCAGGTAATGGAAGCGGCTGGTTCGGTACTAACAAATAAATATGCCGAAGGGTATCCCGGCAAAAGATATTATGGAGGTTGCGAAGTTGTTGATATTATCGAGCAAATCGCGATCGATAGAGCCAAAGAACTTTTTGGTGCCGATTATGTAAACGTACAGCCCCATTCAGGTTCTCAGGCAAACACAGCCGTTTTTGCAGCTTGTTTAAAACCAGGAGATAAGATTCTTGGTTTTGATTTATCGCATGGTGGCCATTTAACGCATGGTTCTCCAGTTAACTTTTCAGGAAAATTATATTCACCTAGTTTTTATGGTGTTGAAAAAGAAACAGGCGTATTGAACTATGATAAAATTCAAGAAATTGCAACGAAAGAGCAACCTAAAATGATTATCGCAGGTGCTTCGGCTTATTCTCGTGATATGGATTTTAAACGTTTTCGTGAAATTGCGGATAGCGTTGGAGCACTTTTATTAGCCGATATTTCGCATCCTGCGGGTTTAATCGCCAAAGGCTTGATGAATGACCCAATTCCACATTGTCATATAGTAACGACTACAACGCACAAAACCTTACGCGGACCAAGAGGCGGAATTATTATGATGGGGAAAGATTTCGAAAATCCATGGGGATTGACTACTCCAAAAGGCGAAATCAGGATGATGTCGCATGTTTTAGATATGGCTGTGTTTCCTGGAAATCAAGGTGGTCCGTTAGAGCATATCATTGCGGCTAAAGCAGTTGCTTTTGGAGAAGCTTTATCAGATGAGTTTTTCACTTATGCGATGCAGGTTCAGAAGAATGCTAAAGCTATGGCGGAAGCTTTCGTAAAAAGAGGTTATCACTTAATTTCCGGTGGAACTGATAATCACATGATGTTGATTGATTTGCGTAATAGAGGAATTTCGGGTAAAGATGCCGAAATTGCTTTAGGTAAAGCCGAAATAACGGTAAATAAAAATATGGTGCCGTTCGATGATAAATCACCATTTGTAACTTCTGGAATCCGTGTGGGAACACCGGCAATAACTACTCGTGGAATGGTAGAAAGTGATATGGAAGTAATAGTTGATTTAATCGACAGAGTACTTTCAAATGCTGCTAATGATGCATTGTTAGAAGAAATAGCAGACGAAGTAAACGACATGATGAGCGAAAGAGCGATTTTTGTTTACTAATACAAAATTTATATAATTTAAAACCTGTCTTTGTAAAAGGGCAGGTTTTTTATTACTGATTTTTATTTTCCTTCCTAACGTCTTTTATACATATCTATAATTAATCTATAATATATCTAATACAAGTCTAATGATTTATTTATTTTCATTAGACTTGTATTAGACTTGTATTAGAGTTGTATTAGAGTTGTATAGGAAATAACATGATTAGAATAGATGTTTTTAGCGAAAAAATAGAACCAGAGATTAAGAGTAAATATGTATTTTTGGACTTTAATTTAAAGTTGCCTTATTATGGGAGTTTTACGACTGGAATTACCAACCGATCCAAGATGGGTAAACATCGTTGAGAAAAACATAGAAGAAATTCTAACGGATCACGCGTGGTGCGAACAAAAAGCCGCAACGAATGCTATAACGATTATTACCAATAACTCGGAACACGAGGATTTGGTGACCGATTTGCTGGCGTTGGCCAAAGAAGAATTAGACCATTTTGAACAAGTGCACGACATCATCAAAAAGCGCGGATTGAAACTAGGTCGGGAACGCAAAGACGATTATGTAAACGAGTTGGCACAATATATGAAACGAAGCAATACTGGAAGCCGAGTTTCAGCTCTGGTGGAACGTTTGCTTTTTTCCGCTATGATAGAAGCCAGAAGCTGTGAGCGCTTTAAAGTACTATCTGAAAATGTACAAGACGAAGAGTTATCAAAATTCTACAGAGAATTGATGGAAAGTGAAGCCGGTCATTATACGACTTTCATTACTTACGCCCGAAAATATGGCAAAGATATAGACGTTGAAAAACGCTGGCGCGAATGGATTGCTTTTGAAGCAGAAGTCATTGCTAATTACGGTAATAAAGAAACCATTCACGGGTAGTTTTAGGAGCACAACATTTCCATTGTTCAGGATGTACTGTCCCGCCTGCCGGCAGGCAGGCTGTCCGCTATCTTTTTCTAAAAAAAAAAAGGATGCCGCTCCCACGGGGCTAGTGACAGCATTTTGCAATTTCAGGATGTTTTTTGTCTTTCCCGCGGAGGCGGGAATCTATTTTAAAATCGTCAATATTTGGATTCCCGCCTGCGCGGGAAAGACAAATCGTATACATTACTGTTGATAAATTACTGATTACTTTTTCAGAAAAACTTACCGGCATTACTTCAAAATGATATATTTGAATACACTAGAATTTTAGTAAAATGAGAATTGAAACGGATATAAAATTGGGGTTTAAAGACGTAATGATTCGTCCAAAACGTTCAACGTTGAACAGCAGAGCGCAAGTGAGTCTGGAACGGGAATTTAAATTTCTCCACAGCACGGTCACTTGGACAGGAGTTCCAATTATGGCTGCCAATATGGATACCGTTGGTACTTTCGAAATGGCATTAGCTTTAGCCAAAGAAAAACTCTTCACAGCGATTCACAAACATTATACGGTTGCCCAGTGGAATGATTTTATCAAAGCTGCGCCAAGCGATATTTGCGATTATATTGCTGTTAGCACTGGAACTGGGCAGCATGATTTCAAAAAGATTGCCGAAATATTCGAACACAATCCACAACTAAAATTTATTTGCATCGATGTTGCCAACGGCTATTCGGAGCACTTTGTAGATTTCTTGCGTCAAGCGCGAAAACAATATCCAGACAAGGTAATTATTGCCGGTAATGTTGTTACTGGCGAAATGGTAGAAGAGTTGCTTTTAGAAGGCGCTGATATTGTGAAAGTAGGCATTGGTCCGGGTTCGGTTTGTACAACCCGAGTTAAAACCGGTGTCGGATATCCGCAGCTTTCTGCAATTATTGAATGTGCCGATGCAGCTCACGGTCTTGGTGGACATATCATCAGTGATGGTGGCTGTTCGACTCCTGGTGATGTAGCTAAAGCTTTTGGTGCTGGTTCCGACTTTGTGATGCTTGGCGGAATGTTAGCCGGGCATACCGAAAGCGGCGGAAAAATGTTTGAAATTAATGGTGAAAAGTTCAAGCAATTTTACGGAATGAGTTCTGAAACGGCCATGAAAAAACACGTTGGTGGTGTTGCAGAATATCGCGCCAGCGAAGGAAAAACGGTTCAAGTTCCCTTCAAAGGAAATGTGATTGATACGCTTTTAGATATTTTAGGAGGAATCAGAAGTACGTGTACCTATGTTGGTGCTTCCAAACTCAAAGAACTGACCAAACGAACTACGTTTATCCGAGTTATCGAGCAGGAAAATCGGGTGTTTACGAAGTAATTATTTGATTACCAAATTATACTTTTCTAATAAGCCTTTCAAACCATCCGTTGAGAAAATAGCTTTCTTTAGTTTGTTTTTTTCTGGGTCGATGGTGTAATCATAACTGGTGTAAAAATCGGTTTTATTGGCAATGGTATCAATAAAGACTGCTCTTCGGAGGTTGCAATTATCAAACACAGCTTCGGTCAAATCGCTTGCCATAAAATCTACTGAAATCATACTGCAATTGATGAACTGCATTTTCTTTAGCTTTAAAGCATAGAACTTAGCATAATCCAATAAGCAATCTTTAAAGTTAAACTCATAAATCACTTGGTCGGTCATCGCAAAATTTACCGCAGTAAAATCACATTTGGTAAACTGAACACCGCGTAAGGAAACGTAATTGATTTTAGTGTCTTTAAAGTTGCAGTCAAAGAAATTGCAATCGATGAAAGTCACCGTTTGAAAAGTACAATCAGTGAAATCGCAGTTGTGAAACGTACAATTTTCATATTCTT
>JAYTGH010000024.1:0-2887 GCA_043733645.1 Flavobacterium sp.
TTTTCCTTTTCTATAATTTGCCCAGCAATAGTTGTCAAAGTGAAAGTGTAATCTCCATTTTCAATGTAGTCACATATAATTTTGAAGCTATCATTGGCAGGATTTGGGAATAGTTTTAATCCAGATAAATCAGCTGTATTAGTTATTCCTAATGGATTTGTTATCGTAAAGCTTTTGTGCAAATTCCAGTCATATTGACCACCCAATTCCAATTTAAAGTGACCACCTGATTCCAATTCAAAATGACCACCTAATATCGGAGCAAACTGACCACCTCCATTTTTCATTTAAAACTACTCTTTTTCATTTGTTAATTAGTATTCAAATATAGTTAAAATATTATCCGTTTTTTATTGCTCTTTTCTTTCTCATAGACTCTCCTATTAACTCGATTCTGTGAGATTGATGTATTAGCCTGTCCAAAATTGCGTCAGCTATGGTTTTCTCTCCAATTATATCGTACCAGCCCTGTACTGGGATTTGTGAAGTAACGATAATTGAACCGTTATTATGTCGGTCTTCAATGATTTCTAAAAGTGTAATTCTGTTATGGCTATCGAGTGCTTGGAGTCCAAAATCGTCGAGTATGATTACATCTTGTCGTTCTATTTTGGCAAGTTCTCGCAAATAAGAACCATCTGCTTTTGCCATTTTTAATTTGGCAAACAGTTTCGAGGTATTAAAATAACTCACTTTGAATCCTTGTATACAGGCCTGGTAACCAAGTGCAGTACCCAAATAACTTTTGCCCACACCCGTACTTCCAGTGATTAAAATGTTTTCATTTTTTTCTACAAATTCACATTCTGCAAGACGCAAGACTTGATTTCGCTCCAGATTACGGGATGCATCAAAATTTAAACTTTCAATGTTTGATTTGTAATGGAACCGTGCGTTCTTGATACTGCGTTCAATACGCCTATTATGCCTCTCGTCCCATTCTGAATCAATAATCATCGACACAAACTGATCGAGTGTGTAATGGTCTGTTTTTCCGCTTTCAATAGCAGTTTTAAAAGCATTATGCATACCATAAAGCTTCATTTGTTTCATTTTTGTTACTGTAGATTCATTCATGTTTGTTAAATTTAAATTAGTTAAAATAATGTTTCCCTCTTATATTACCGTGATTAGGGAGTTCTTGCTCCTGTTCTTGTTCAAAATCAATACGGTCTAAATTGTTTTCTAAAATGTTTTGTATGGTTTTAAAGCTGTAAATTTTAAAATCAAGTGCTCTCTTACAAGCATTTATTAATCGTTCTCTACCTACCTTTTTCTCGAAGGTTAGTATTCCTAAACAACTTTTATAGGCTTGTTCTGGGTGATTTCTGCTCTCGATTATTCGTATAATATATTCCCCTACTGAAGTGTCAATACTGTTTGCCCAATCAATAAATCTAGAAGCACTCCACTCTGCCACAAATTGGTGAGTACTTGCTAAATGCTCTGGGTTTGTGGAATAGACATAGGGTTTGTAATTCCTTGGATGAATGGCTATTCGATTGTATTTATAATATATTTCAACAGTTGTTTTGGTATACAACAGTTTGGCTTTTTTCTTTACATATTGATACGGAACGCTGTAGTAATTTTTGTCTTGACTCAATTGAACGTGACCATTTTGCATCACACTTGCAAAGGATTGGTATTTAATTTCAAAGCGTTCTTGGGGTAGCGGACGAAGTTTTTCTTTTTCATCTTCTAAAAACAACTCCAAACGAGAGTAAGGTCTCCCTGTGAGTTTTCTATTGTTATGGGAATCGAGTAAATCCCATATTTGTTGGTTTAATTCCTCTAGACTAAAGAATTTAGTGTCCTTTAGATTTACATAAATCCTTCTATATAATATCTTTACGGCACCTTCTACTAATGACTTATCTCTCGGTTTATAGGCTCTGGCTGGGAGTATGGTGGTTTGGTAATGTTCCGCTAAATCAGCCAAAGTTTCGTTGATAGTAGGTTCAAAACGACTGCTTTTTATTACCGCTGATTTTAGATTATCTGGAACAATTGCCGCTGGAGTGCCTTCAAAGAAACGCATGGCGTTTTCTACCGATGTAACAAAATCTTCCTTTTTTTGGCTCATACAAGCTTCTGCATAAGTGTATTGACTGGCACCTAGTATGGCTACAAAAAATTGGATGTCTTTAATTTCTCCTGATTCTTTGTCAATAATACAAAGCGTTTTTCCAGCGTAATCCACATACATTTTATCACCAGCTTTGTGATTCATGTGCATCACTGGATTGACTCGTTTACCCCATGTTTTGTAATGATGGCTAAATTGAGAACTTCTTAATCCATCAGGGTTGGCTGCAATATACTTCTCCCACATGTGACGCACAGTAACGCCAACTTTCTTTAGCTCCCGTTCCATTTGAGGGAAAAAATTATAGAGTGTTTGCAATTTGGGACTAATGGTTTCAACAGTATTCTGTGAAAACAAAGTTTCTAGTTCGGCATCTGTTTTTTGATTAATTTCCTCAAAAGGCAATGCAAGTACCTCAAATAAAGAAATATATTTCTTTACTGTATTTCTTGAAAGTGATAAATAATTGCTAATAAACAACTTACTCTTTCCGCTACAATGGAATTTAATTACTTTTCTAATTTTACTCATGTCTGTTATTTTGTTTGCCATAATCCGTATTTTTTTAACGAATGTATGGTTCTAACAACATGAAAAAGGCAGTAGTTTTTGGTGGTCAATTTCCACCGATATTGGATGGTCATTTTGAATTGGAAAGTGGTGGTCAGTTTACTCCGAAACTGGTGGTCAATTTACACTGGAAATAGGTGGTCAATTTGACCGTTTTTTCCACCTAATTACTGATGCAACAAAATTACTAAATATACTTCGCCTTTCGGTAATTTTCATAAACTATAT
>JAYTGH010000025.1:0-2886 GCA_043733645.1 Flavobacterium sp.
GAGAAAAGAAAAAAGAAGCAAAAAAGAAAAGAGAAAGATTACAACATCAAAACAATTATCTTTACTTAACAATCTGTCCTAACAATGGGGACTATTATATAATTCAGTTTCGTTTAAGGACAGACTTGTAATAATTAAGTAGACAATTTAATTTTAATTATTATGAGAACAACCGTCCTCTGTATTATTTTATTATTCCCAATACAATTCTTTGCGCAAGGAATAAATAGTTTATGGTGTATGGGTTACGCAAATCCAAACGGAACGCCTTTTGGCGGATTCGATCTGGATTTTAATAGTGGAATTCTAACAATAAGCACCACAAATCGTAAAATTAATTATGGTGATGTTTCAGCAACAATATGCGATAGTTCAGGCTCTATGCTATTCAGTAGCAATGGAGCCTTCATTGTCAATGCTTTGGGGGATACGATGATGAACGGTTCAGGATTGAGTCCATCCTATTACACCAATAATCATTTAGGTAGTGGTTTGTGGATACCTCAATCTGTTATTATTATCCCTAAACCCGGAAGTTCAACCAATTATTATTTGTTGCACGGAACAGTTGATGACAGTGTTCTTTTTGCTCATCATCTTTACTATTCAGAAGTTGACTTAAGCCTTAACGGGGGTTTAGGCTCTGTGGTTTCGAAGAATAATATTCTATTAAATGACACTTTGATAGCAGGCGGAATAACAGCAGTTAGACATGCCAATGGAAGAGACTGGTGGTTGGTGAATCATCAGGCAAAGACAAATAAGATTTATATTTTTCTGATTGATCCATCTGGTATAAATTTGTTTTCGACAGATACCATTGGGGATATGAGGCAGCATGTAAATGGCCAATCCTGCTTTTCACCTGGTGGCAATAAATTCGCTATTTACGATCCAAGGAATGATTTGGATATAATGGATTTTGATCGTTGTTCAGGAATGTTTAGCAATTGTATTCATGTTTCAATAAATGACAGCGCGGCTGGCGGAGGAGTTGCGTTTTCAGCAAACTCTAAAATATTGTATGTTTCGTCCACAGTTTATGTTTACCAGTTTAACATGGATGCGCCCGATATAGCTCTTTCAAAGACAACCGTAGCAGTATGGGATACTACCTATTCACCGTCTCCGCCTGCAGCTACTACTTTCTATCAGTCTCATTTGGCTCCTGATAATAAGATTTATATTTGCTGTACAAATGGAACTTTAGATATTCATGTAATTGATTATCCAGATAGTATTGGTATGGCCTGCCATGTTTGTCAACATTGTGTACATCTACCTCGCTACAACGCTACTACAATGGTTAATCATCCTAATTATTTTTTAGGTGCAGAGCAAGGTTCCATTTGCGATAGCTTGACAAACGATGTTCCAAAAATTACTTCATCTATTCAGTCGTTTAATTTATTTCCAGTCCCTGTCAGGAGAATTTTGTATATCACACGAGGCAATCAAGCATTATTAAAATCAATTTCGATTTATAATTCCATTGGGCAGGAGCAGTTGATAAATTATTCATCGATTAAAAGTAGTGAGTATCTGGAAGTGGATGTTTCATCTTTGTTACCCGGAATTTATATTTTGGAGATTATGAGCGACAAGCAAAAGATCGTCAAGAAGTTTGTGAAGGAGTGATTTTCATTCAAAATATTTCGTTCAGGTTTCGTTATTGATAATCTATCTTCGTATATAAACTTACCAGACCGATATAAATTTATGCAAGTTCGCTCGGATCTCCAGATTCGCTTCGTTAGAAGACATTAAGTTCCGGAAGCTTTTTTGTTTTTGTTAGGAGCTGTCAAAGACGGTAAATGTTCTTTGGCTGTATGCCTCAGGTGAACCGTATGCCTGCGGTTAACCATGTATGAAAGATAAAAAATTAATCGATTTCTTTAGAACTTTATCCAGTTGTTCGGAAGTAAGTTGACGAGTTCGAATGTTTTTGTGTCTGGTAATCGAAGTAAAACATCTGCCAGCCATTCTTTCGGATTCACGTTATTCATTTTACAAGTACCGAGTAAAGAATAAATCATTGCTGAGCGCTGGGCTCCTTCGTGTGAGCCGGAGAACAAATAATTTTTTCTGCCCAGTCCCGTTGGACGAATCGCGTTCTCCATTAAATTATTATCGATCTCTAAAAAAGCGTGATCAAGATAAACGGTTAATTTTTTCCAACGTGCTAATGAATAAGAGATGGCTTTGCCAATCGGAGTTTGCAGGTGTAGTAGTTCTTATTTTTTCTTTCAACCAATTTTCTAATGTAAATAAAATTGGACGTGATCGCTCCTTGCGCAGCGTTAATATTTCTTGCTTGGTTTTGTTTTCCTCTTTAATCTCTCTTTCTACTTCATATACCTTTTGTAATTCATTCAAAAAATATTCTGCAAGGGATTTGTCATTGTCTAATGCTTTTTCAAAATACCTGCGTGCCTGAGCCATGCATCCCACCATGGTAATGCCCAAATACGAAAGAAAACTCCAGCGCAAATAATTTATTAACAGTCAGCCACTTTTTTCATTCGAATAATAGTGTATTTGTTACTTTATTGAAGCAAAAATCTGCAGAATCACTTAAAACACACACCCCTTACTCACATTTTAACAAAAAATTTATCAATTTCTACCGATTTTTATGATTTACTAACCAAAAGTTAGAAAAAATCGCACATTTTTGAAATTTTTTGAGCTCAAAAGGAGATTTTTTTGAGTTTTTTTCAAAAAATCTTCCCGTTTTGACATTTTTTTAACTGAAATTGACATTCTGCAGACATTTTTAAACATGTAAATTGGAAATTCTGCCAGCAGAGCCCCCACTTCATCGCCATTTTCAGCCCCCAGCAAGAATCTTCTGAAACAATTGCTACTATTGGGCTTAAAGGTTAA
>JAYTGH010000026.1:0-2882 GCA_043733645.1 Flavobacterium sp.
TTTTTCATCTTTTGTTTCTTTAAATTGTTAGCTATAAAGTTATGCTTTATTCTTTGTGGCTTGTTGTGTAATTATTTTTTATTGTTTTATGATTACTTAGTTTTTTACTATTTACAACAACGAATGCTGCGTCATTGCCGCGGGTTGTTCAATTCCCATTAATGCGAGTATAGTAGGAGCAATGTCGCTCAGGATTCCGTCATGTATAGTTTTCAATTCCGGGTCGACCAAAATTATAGGCACCGGATTGGTCGTATGCGCCGTATTCGGACTTCCGTCCGGATTAATCATCGTTTCGCAGTTTCCGTGGTCGGCAATTACGATAGTAGTATAGCCATTTTCGAGAGCAGCCGTAATCACTTTTTCTACGCATTTGTCAACGGCTTCGCAGGCTTTTATCGCCGCTGCCATAATACCGGTATGACCAACCATATCGCCATTGGCAAAATTAAGGCAGACAAAATCAACTTCTTTTTTCTGTAATTCGGGCACCAAGGCATCGGCAAGCTCGTTTGCACTCATTTCGGGCTGCAAATCATAAGTCGCCACTTTTGGAGAGTTGCGTAAGATTCGGGTTTCCCCCTCAAACGGATGTTCCCGACCACCGGAAAAGAAAAAGGTCACGTGCGGATATTTCTCTGTTTCCGCAATACGGATTTGTTTTTTATGGTGTTTTTCCAAAACCTCGCCTAAGGTTTCAGTAATATTATCCTTGTCGAAAATGCGGTAAATGTTGTTGAACGTATCATCATAATTGGTCATCGTCACATAATACAAATTCATTTTATGCATATTGAAATCGAGATGATCTTTTTGTGACAGCACTTCGGTCAGCTGACGACCACGATCTGTACGGAAATTAAAGAAGATAACAACATCGCCTTCCTTGATGGTGGCTATAGGTTCGTTATGTTCATCTACCATAACGGTAGCAGGGATAAACTCGTCAGTAATGGAGTTAGCATAGTTTTCTTTTATAGAAGCTACCGCATCCGTTGAGTGTTGGCCAATTCCGTGAACCATCAAATCATAAGCCTGCTTTACTCTTTCCCAACGCTTATCACGATCCATCGCATAATAGCGTCCAATTACAGAAGCCAATTTTACCGAACTATTTTCGATATGATGCAGTATGTCGCCAATAAAACCGGTGCCCGATTTTGGGTCAACATCGCGGCCATCCGTAAAGGCATGGATGAACACTTTTTTCAAACCTTCGTCTTTGGCAGCATCAATAAGCCCTTTTAAATGATTGATGTGCGAATGAACGCCTCCATCAGAAACCAATCCAAGAAAGTGGACCGGTTTATCGAATTCTTTGGCATAAGCGAAAGCATCAGCAATTACTTTTTCTTTATTGAACGTT
Source organism: Flavobacterium sp. (assembly GCA_043733645.1). GTDB lineage: Bacteria > Bacteroidota > Bacteroidia > Flavobacteriales > Flavobacteriaceae > Flavobacterium. Next base: position 1,367 of record JAYTGH010000026.1, read on the forward strand.
TTGTTCTCAACGGCAAGATTAATTTTAACCAAATCCTGGTAAATAATCCTTCCGGCACCAAGGTTCATGTGACCCACTTCGCTGTTTCCCATTTGACCTTCAGGTAAACCAACATTCAAACCATCGGTTCTCAGTTGTGCATTAGGATATTTTTTGTAGAGGCTATTTATGAAGGGGATATTGGCATTGTCAGGAGCGGAGACTTTTGGATCGGGAGATTTCCCCCAGCCATCCAATATCATTAGAATTACTTTTTTGTTCATGGCGCATTATTTTTTATTTCATACAGTTCGGTCTATCGACCTCGGGTAACAAAGATAACGCTAAAAAACTTGTTTAGAAATGTATTCTTTCCTTTGGTTTGGTGAACGATTTGGAAAGCTTTGAGTTTTTTATTGAATTGTAATCTATAAAATAACGAACACTAATAGAAAAGCTATGGCTCAGGTTTTGATTGTCGATAGCATCCCGAAAATTATGTTCAAACTGACGGCTATATTCTCGGCTAAACAAAGAAGAACTATTTCTATACAAAACAGAAACCTGACTACCGGGAGCAAACCACCAGGAATACGATAAATCCAAATTCCAAGTGTTTAGATTGGAGTTTTTGTTCGTGTTGTAAATTAAATTATCGCTAACAGTTCCGTCATTTTGCAGAGTAAGATAGTCGTGGTTAACCGCATAAGACCAATAATGGCGAACCGTTAAATTAAAGTTCATATTGGCGTTGAGAGAGTATTTCCCTTGAAGTGTATTGACATAGGTAATTCGGTCACGTCTTGCAAAAATGGTGTTGCCGTTTTCATCAAAGTCAACCCAACCTATATTTTTGTTTTGTCTTGTAAATTTAAACGAATAAATCAATGATATATGATCGCTGAAACGATATCTCGGATTTATGAAAACACTATAATTTACTCTGTCTTTTTCGTTATAAAAGGTTATAGACGGATTAAAATCTATAGCAAACTTCCGAACATAATTAGATGAAAAATAGAACCATGTTCCATAACTAGCAGGATTAATCAAAAATTTTGAATTATCTGCGGAGCGTGGTTCGTAGAAATCATAAACTTTAAAAGGTCTTGAATTAACGCCATATCCGAAATAATCGTTTTTTGTGTTATTCGAATTTATAGCTACATTAAAACTATTATCCTGTGTTTTTCCGGTAGTATTATCAAACTCGGAGGACACATTCAAATCTACCTTAAAAGAGTTATATCTCTTGGTAGGCTTTAAAATTCGGTAACTGGCATTTCCATAAAAGGAATGATAATGGGTTTGAAAATTAATCCCCAAATCATTATTATCATAATCTTTGGAAACATAATTTCCTCCAATGCCAAACCGATATTTTCCTTTGGTTTTATTGAATTCTAAATACGATTTAAAACCATTGGTATCCTCAATGTCATTAATGAGACTGTATTGAAAATTACCCTGCGCCTGAAATGTATTCGTTTTGGTTTTTAAATCCCACGCCAACGCACTAACATTGGCATCTCTAAAA
>JAYTGH010000027.1:0-2881 GCA_043733645.1 Flavobacterium sp.
TTGTGGCGCCATTTGGCAACATGTTCTTTATGAACTCCATTATGCTTTTTACATGATCGATTTTCGGTACGGTTACCATATTTATCAATTTCAACTTCGCTCCAATCTCCACGAGTGAACTTGTATAGTAATTCGTCAGGATAGATAAAATCATATTCAAATTTGAAGTGATACAAGCCTTGCCCGACTTTTTCCATTTCAAATTTCTTATCTTGAGTCACCCAATTATTGAAATTACCTGAAATATAAACCGGACGCTCATCATCTTCGTCGGTGGTGAGAATAATATTGAGTTGGGGTTCAATGATATTTTTTATTTCTAAATCTTCTGCCACACTGCCTTGTTCTTTGCTCATCGCATTATGCTAAACTAAATTTATAGAAACGTAAAAATACCTTTTTGCATTTTTATAACAAAGCCTTTTTCCAAAATATATGCATATTTTAGTAGAATGTAAATGTTGTTATTGAATTGGATTTTTAATGGTTTTTTTTTTGAGAAAAATTTAAGCCGTAAATAACAAATTATTTTGGAAAGCTCAAAATTACTTTGGTTCCCACGTTTTCTTTGCTTTTGATTTCTAAATCAATTTGAAGTAATAAGCACAATCTTTTTACGATTGACAATCCTAGTCCAGTTCCTTTAATTTCGGGGTGTTGATTTGATTTTGAGCGATAGAATTGATCAAATATTTTTTCCAAATCTTCTGATGCAATTCCAATTCCGCTATCGGAAATGGTGAAAATAATAGTATTGTCTGTTTCTTTAATATCAAAGTTTATCACGCTGCCGGCTTTCGAATATTTTATGGCATTGGTCAAAATATTATTAACAATAAGCGACAACAGATACGAATCGGTTTCAACATAAAAATCTCCAGTAAATAACGATACACAGTTAAGTTTTTTTTCGCTTATAATGGTTGAATTTCTTGAAACTATATCCAAGAATACAGCGTTTAGAGAAACCTTTTCTATTTTTAAAGATTGCTTTTGATTTTCGAATCGAGCCAATAAAAGTAACTCATCAACCAGATGGTTTAACCGATTGACTTCATTAACGCAGAAATCGATTTTTTCTTTATATTCTTCCTGATTACGAGGTTTCCTGACCAAAACTTCCAATGTTCCTTTGATAACCGCCAGAGGCGTTCGGAGTTCATGCGATGCGTCTGAAGTAAATTGTTTTTCGCGTTCTATGGCGTTTTCAACTCTATCTAATAAATTGTTTATCGTATTAGCAAGCAAATGCAATTCATCTTTGTTGACTGGCAAAGGAATTCTGGATTTCAAATTATCTTTAGTGATGATATTTGATGTTTGAATAATAGCACTAATCGGTTTGATGCTTCTTCCTGCAATGAATCTTGCAATGAGAAACAATACTAAAAGAATCAAAGGATAGGCAATCAAAAGTATAATGAAAAGATTGTTTAATACCATGATTGAATTTTCCAGCGACATGGCAATAATCATATAACCAATAATTTTAGTGTTTTGATATAAAGGAACTTGTATTTGTCTAACTGAAGTGTTTTCTAACTTACCATCAAACAAAACATTATTAACAGCTTCAGGATAATAGGTTAATTTTTTCTGTTTAAGGTTTGGAGATTTATCAACAAGTGCGCCCAATTCATCAACAAATTGAATGAATGCAGGACTGATATCAACTTTGTTAAATTGAATCTTCTTCCATTGCTTTTCTCTTATAAGCAATACACAGTTTTCTTTAACTTCAATTTCTTTTAAATGCTTTGTAACCTCGGCTTTAATATCATTGTTTACTTTAACGTAAACGCTAAACCTTACGATAGAATAAATTACAAAGAACACCACGAAAATCAATAATGCGGTGGTAATGATATAGTTGGAAGCTATTCTGTTTTTAAAAGAAAGTTGTTGCATTTTTAGTTAGTCGTTAGCAATATAACCCACACCACGAATGGTTTTGATATAGTCTTCATCAACTTTGAGGTTTAATTTTTTTCGGATCGAATTCATGAAAACATCAATAACTCCGGTATCATACTCAAAATGGATGTCCCACACATCCTGAATAATTTGTGTTCTGGAACAAACATTGCCTTTGTTTTTTACCAAATAACAAAGCAAGTCAAATTCTTTATGAGTTAATGAAACATGGCATTTGTTAACTGTCACAGCATGTTTTTGCAAGTTTATTTCAATTGGTCCGAGTGTAAGCACTTCTTGCTCAGTTTTGTCTCGCAGTTGCACTTTGATTCGTTCTACCAATTCGTCAAAACTAAATGGTTTTTTGATATAATCATTGGCACCAGTCTTTAAGCCTTCTACGGTTTCCTGAACTGTATCTTTGGCTGTCAGAAATATAATCGGGGTTTTTGTATTGGTTTCTCTAATTTTTTGACAAACCTCTAATCCTGTCATTTTGGGAAGCATCCAATCTAAAAGCACTAAGTCAAATTTCTCGTTTTGAAAAAGTGTCAAACCTTCTAAACCATTAGTAGCAGCAGAAACTTGATAGTTTTCTTCTTCTAAACCTTGCTTTAAGAATTGAACAATTCCTTCTTCGTCTTCAACTATTAAAATATGCTTCATTTTTGAGGTTTAAATTTCTTGTTGCTAAAGATAATTTAAAATTAAAATGTTATCAATGTCATTCATTTTATTTTAATCAAATTTTAATTATTAATGCTAAATAATTACTGGCTATAGAGCAATGATAATAGATAAATTCAGTTAATTTGTATAAAAATAATTTGTTGAACACAAACTGGAAAACTTCACTTGTAAATTATTGAAAATGAAACTAATTTTTCTGCTTCTTGGAAGGTAATCGAGCATACGAAAATTTAAAAGCTATATCCAGCCGCCAAGACATACTAAATCTCATGGATAG
>JAYTGH010000028.1:0-2880 GCA_043733645.1 Flavobacterium sp.
CACATCGCTGGCAGTTCCGCCTTTTACAATCATGTCCTGACCAACGTTGTAAACTTTTTTATCAAGTTTTATTTCAACCGTAGTTTTTTCGGCACGGACGACTACTTCGTTTAATTGAGTCGCATCTTCTTCCAAAGCAGTTGTTCCCAAATTTGTGGCTTGGGTCAATTGTTTTTGACTTAAAGTTGTTGGCTTAAATGAAATGAATTCTAGTGTAATATCATAAACTCCAGGAACGACATCTATCGAATAATCGCCTTTGTTATCGGTAATTCCACCAAAAATAAGCTTTGGATTTTTACTGTTTTTAAAAGTTATCGTTGCATATTCAAGCGGAAGTTTGCTTGTTTTTTCTATTATTTTTCCTGTTATAACAATTTTAACTCGTTCAGGCTTTTCTTGTCCAAAGACAGTAATTGAGATTAGTAATACATTTAGAAGATAATGTAACTTTTTCATGAAGATAAATTTATAACTAGTCTTAAAGACCTCAAAAATACGGCGTGGTTTAAGCCACTTTTCACAAATCTTTGTTAAACTTATTTCAAAAAATTCTCGAGCTTGTCGATTTCTCTTCCAATTATAGCTTTATCTCCGTCAATAACTATTGGTCTTTGCATTATGATTGGATGGTTGGCTAATGCTTTTATGATTTGGGTATTTGTCAATGATTTGTCTTTGTAGTTTTCAATCCAAATCGCTTCTTTTTGACGTACTAACTCGATAGGTTTGATTTTCAGTTTCTTAATCAATGCTTTTAGCTCGTCAACGGTTAATGGGTTTTCAAGATAATTGATGATTCCAAATTTTAGTTTGGTTTGGGTTGTGAAAGCCAGACAGTCTCTCGATTTACCGCATCTTGGATTGTGAAGTATTTGTAACATCTTTTTTTTACAATGTAATATATTTTAATAGAAAAAAGTTAATTTAGGCGAAACAAAAAATTATGCTTTTAGAAAAAGTAGACAAGTCATCCAATTCGCCTCTTAAATATTTAGTAGGTTTTTTTATCATCGCTTTATTTTATGTGATTGGTCAAATTCCTTTAGGTATAGCTTTGGTTATGAAATCATTTGGTTCAGGAAAACCGATACCAACAACCGATACTGCAATAATGAAAGTTTTCAGTCCAAACACTACGCTGTTTCTGATGTTGTTGATTTTTGTTTTTACGATGTTAGGAATAATTATAGTGGTAAAATATCTGCATAAATTAAGGCTTATAGACATTATAACTTCAAGAGAAAAAGTCGATTGGAAAAGAATATTTTTTGCTTTTAGCATTTGGGGTTTATTCACTTTGTGCTCAACATTCCTCTTTTATTATGTCAGTCCGGAAAGTTTTATATTCAATTTTAAACCAGTTCCTTTTTTGATTTTGCTCACCATTTCAATTATAATGTTGCCTATTCAAACCAGTACAGAAGAATTTATTTTCAGAGGTTATTTGATGCAGGGATTTGGGATTTTAGCCAAAAACAGATGGGTGCCTTTACTTATTACTTCTGCTGCGTTTGGGTTAATGCATATCATGAATCCCGAAGTTGAAAAAATGGGTTACATCATTATGGTGTATTATATTGGAACAGGCTTATTTCTCGGAATTATCACCTTGATGGATGACGGAATGGAATTGGCTTTAGGGTTTCATGCCGCCAATAATATTGTTACTGCATTACTGGTAACTGCTGAATGGTCGGCACTTCAGACAGAATCAGTTTTTAAAGATATTTCAACGCCATCAGCCGGACTTGAAATTTTGGTGCCCGTCTTTATTATTTTTCCAATCCTATTATTTATCTTTAGTAAAAAATATAATTGGACCAACTGGAAAGAAAAACTTACCGGAAAAATTAAAACAGAAGATAAAGAATCAATTGAAAATATTGGAAATCATGAATAGCCCAACCTACGAAAATGTTCACAATCTATTCAAATTGAATGGGTTTCACCTTGACAGAGAAGACCTTTGTCGAGTAGCGTATAGTTTTATAAAAGAAGGAGAAGATTTTGAAAAACCTGTCGGCGATTTTCTATTGGACTGGTTTGACAGCAAAAATTTTATCGAAATGGAAACTTCTGGTACGACTGGAACTCCAAAAACTATTTCTGTAAGTAAGCAAGCCATGGTTGATTCAGCATTGGCGACAGGCGATTTTTTTGAATTGGAACCAGGAAATAAAGCACTCCAATGTTTACCGGTAAAATATGTAGCAGGGAAAATGATGCTGGTTCGCGCCATGATTTTAGGTCTCGATTTAGAGTTTGTTGCGCCAAGTTCTCACCCGTTAGATCACAATGAAATAGATTTTGATTTTGTGGCGATGGTTCCTTTACAGGCGCAAAATTCAATACCTGAATTAAAGAAAGTAAAGAAGATGATTATTGGTGGTGCCGCTGTAAATAAAACTTTAGAAAAGCAGCTTTTAAAACTACCTACTCAAGTGTTTGAAACCTATGGTATGACTGAAACTATAACGCATATTGCCGCCAGAAAATTAGGTGAAAAAGCCTTTACGGTGCTGCCTTATGTTACGATTTCGTATGATGATAGAAATTGTTTGGTTATTCATGCGCCAAGAATTTCTGATGAAGTTATTATCACTAACGATATTGTTGAATTGGTTAATGAAAATCAATTTATTTTTCTTGGCAGAATGGATAATGTTATCAATAGTGGTGGCATTAAATTAATTCCGGAGCAAATAGAGGAGAAGTTGGCTAGTAAAATTCAACAACGCTTTTTCATTGCATCAAAACCTGATAATGAATTAGGCGAAAAAGTAGTGCTAGTTATTGAAGGTGAAAAACACGAATTAGAGGATTCGATTTATGAATCTTTAGACAAATATGAAAAACCAAAAGAACTCGTTTTTATTC
>JAYTGH010000029.1:0-2871 GCA_043733645.1 Flavobacterium sp.
ACTTCCAGATTAGGCCACAATTCCATTAGATTGTCTTTGCCGGTTTCGGTCATAATTCGGTTTAACAAGACTAGCATCCATGAAGGAACTCCGGCAAAACTGGTTACGTTTTCATTTTTGGTTTCGTTGATAATGTGCATGAGTTTGGATTCCCATTCGTGCATTAAAGAAACTTTACTACTTGGCGTGCTACTGAATTCCGCCCAAATTGGCATATTCTCAATCAGAATTGCAGATAAATCTCCAAAATAAGTGTTGTTGTTTTCGTAAATCTGTGAACTTCCACCCAGACGCAAACTTTTACCTAAAAACATCTCGGAGTTTTCATTGTTGTTCAAATACATACACAACAAATCTTTGCTGCCTTTGTAATGACAATCTTCCAAAGCTTCGTTGCTTACCGGAATAAATTTGCTTTTGGCATTGGTGGTTCCGCTCGATTTGGCAAACCATTTTATCGGTGTGTTCCAAAAAACATTTTGCGCGCCTTTTCGGGTTAGTTCAATCATCGGTTCCAAATCTTCATAATCAGAAACCGGAACTCTTTCTGCAAAAGTTTGATAAGATTTGATACTCGCAAAATCATATTTCTGACCAATTACCGTCTCTTCTGCAGAACGAATCAGATTCATCATCAGTTCGTCCTGAACTTCATTTGGGTATTTTAGAAACAACTCAATCTGATGAATACGCTGTTTCAAAACCCACGAAGCAATAGAATTTATTAATGGTATTGGCATTTTTGAATTACGAATTATGAATTACGAATTACGATGTATAACTTTACCAAATATAGGAAATAATCTTAAGAATAAAAGATGACTTACGAAGGCGTATTAACCAAAATGCAAACCGAATTCTTGAATCCGATTCAGTATTATCTGGTTTTTGAGACTAGTTTTTTGAGTTTGAATCAGTTGCTGGGGAAATCGATGGAGATCAATTTCGTTGGTTATCAATGCCTGAATTGCGGTAAAAAGAAAAAGATTTTCCGTCAGGGATTTTGCTATGATTGTTTTATGAGTTCAGCCGCTGCGGGCGATTGGATTATGAAACCCGAATTAAGTACGGCACATTTAGATATTGAAGACCGCGATTTAGAGTATGAAAAGAAAGTACAATTGCAGCCGCATATTGTGTATTTGGCATTGTCGAGTGAAGTGAAAGTTGGTGTTACTAGACAAACGCAAGTGCCGACGCGTTGGATTGATCAAGGTGCGATTCAAGCCATTCCAATTGTAGAAGTCCCAAATAGATATTTAGCCGGAATAACCGAAGTAGCTTTGAAGAATCATTATGCCGATAAAACCAATTGGCGAAAAATGCTGACGAATGATGTGCCGAAAGTTGATTTGCTCAAAGAAAAAGTATCATTGAAATACTTGATTCCAAAGGAAGTTCAAGAGTTTTATTATCCCGAAAAGGAAAATTTATATGAATTGCATTATCCTGTTTTGCAATTCCCCAACAAAGTTAATAGCTTGAGTTTAGACAAATCACCAAATTTCTCAGGCAAATTAACCGGTATCAAAGGGCAATATTTGATGTTTGAAGACGGAACGGTTTTTAACGTTCGAACTTTTGAAGGTTATGTGGTGAAAATAAATGTTTAGATAAAATTACCCAATACAATTGTCATTCCGACGAAGGAGGACTCGAGAGCTATGCTCGAACTGGCGAAGCAATCTTATCTAATGATTACTCATATTGCTCCTTCGTCGGAATGACAAGAAGGTTGAATAGCTTATTTTGTAGTCGTTGGCGTTGGTGCTGGTTTTGGCTCTGCTTTTTTCTTCTTGTTGAACAAACCATTGATTAAATCTTGCGCCTGTGTTTTTACATCAGGTTTTGGTGTCGCCGTTTTGGATGTATCCTTTGGCGTCGTGCTGTTGTGAATTAAATTGCCCAGAGCAGTAGTGCCTTGTTGTATCAGTTTGTCTTTTTGTTGTTTTACCAAATTCGTAACCAGTGTGGTTGTAGCTTGTTTTATGTCAGTGCTGATTTGCGGTTTGCTGAAATTCCCGGTAAGTATGGCATTTATAGGAACTGTTTCAAACTTTTTAGCGTCAGCGGGTGTTAATTTCCCAATTAAATTATTGATTTCTGTTCCTAAATATTTAGCAGGAACATCCAACTTCACATTGTAGTTCATCAATTGGTCAAAGCCATGCGATCCGCCTATTGTAGCTTTAATATCCTGGTATTTGATGTCGAATGGTTTTACATTAACTTTTCCGTCTTTAAAAGTTAATGCTGCTTTTAAATCATTAAGATTCAATTTTTTCAAATCTACAAAACCAAGCTTGTCATCCAAAGCAGTTAAAAGAGTCGAGTTGCTTGAATTTACTGTTGTTGAAAGCAATTGACCGAGTAAATCACCTGTAATGCTTTTTAAGTCAGGCGACATTTCTTTGTCTTTTAAGTTACCTGAAAATTTGATTTTGGAGTTCAGTTTTCCGTTAATGATTCCGGCAATTGGCGCAATCTTTTTCATCATATCCAATTGCGTGAAGGTTTGTGCGATGTCAACACCGTTCAAACCCAAATCCATATTGAATTTAGATACTTTTTCTTTGGTAGAAATAGCGCCATTGAAAGTAATCAAACCACCAAAAATATCCGTTTTACCATTTTCCAAAGTTGCCATTTGGTCTTTGATAATTATTTTTCCAGATACATTTTTCAGAACCAAATTATCATACAAAACGGTGTTGGCTTTTGCTGTCAAAGAACAATTCAAAAACGCTGGGATTTTCATTGCTTCATTCGCTTTCGTTTGTTTTTTAGCATCTGCTTCCGAAGTCATAAAATCGCTAACCGCTAATTGATTCGAATTCAAATTAAAGTTTCCTTTTAACTCCTGATTTTTAA
>JAYTGH010000030.1:0-2860 GCA_043733645.1 Flavobacterium sp.
TAAAGCTGGAGCGACCTATGTTTCTCCGTTCTTAGGAAGGCTAGATGATTGTTCTACTGATGGTTTGGCATTGATACAGGAAATTCGTGATATCTATGACAATTACGCTTTTGAAACAGAAATTTTGGCGGCTTCTATTCGTCACACGATGCACGTTGTAAACTGTGCCAAAATTGGTGCTGATGTAATGACCGGACCATTATCATCAATAACAGGATTGTTAAAACATCCTTTAACTGATATTGGTCTAGCGCAGTTCTTGGCGGATTATGCGAAAGGAAATCAATAGTAAATAGCATTTCTATAATAAAAGAGGTTCCGATTTTCGGAGCCTTTTTTATTTCTAATAATCTAATAATCTATTTCAAATTCTCCTCAAACTGTGAATCAAATATATTAGTAAAGGCATTTTTGATTAATCCTTTGTTATCAAGAATTATCGTGCGGTGTATTTTATTGATTGCCCATTTGTTTTTTATCGTTTCAAAATCAGGACAATGCAATTCGGTAACGCCTTTGAATTTGTAGTTCTCTAAGGTTTTTTTCCAATCTTCTTCGCTGTCATTGATATTTACCGCCACAAAATTATATTGTGGAAATTTAGCTTTCAGTGCCATTACTTTTACGTGAACCGCTTCTAAATGCGACTTGGCTTTTTCGGTCCAAAAGAAAAATATTGTATTTGGTTTCATCAAACTAGGCGATGAAACTGACGTTCCGTTCGAATCTATTAAAGGAACTTCAGGCAATGTACCACCAACTTTGAGCATCTGAATCGCATTGCAAAGTGTTGTTATTTCATTCTTTTTACTCTTGTCTGTCGAAAGTTTTTTATAGGTAGTCAAAAACTTATTGTTGTTTGTCATGTTCTGATCTTCGAGCAGATAGGTAAAAGCAATATTGTCGAGAATGTTGTTTTTTACCATTTGATTTTTAATCAAAGTATCTGCAATAGTCATTTTATTGATGTTGGTTTTCAATGCCAAATCCTTTTCGCTAAAATGATTGTGATAATTTATGGTTCCCATGTTGTTCAGCATATTCGATAAATACATGACATAAGGAGCATAATTGGAAAGGGCTACATTATTAAAATCGATAGTCTTTCTGTAATCATAATAATTTGCTGGCAACTTTTCAATCATATCTTCGCCGGTTCTGATTTTGTGAACCAAAGGATATAATTCCTTTTTGGAATAATAATTAAAATCTAAAGATGCTTTGGCAAAAAGATCAAAATCCTCACTCCATTTAATTTCCGCTTTTTTAGTGTTATAAAACGTAGTTTCTTTGGCAAAAGTTGAATCTATTTCTTTAGAAAAGGCTTCAAAATCATCATCGAAATATTCAAACATTTTGTATTTGTCTTTTTCATTTTTCAAATACATTTCCATTAAGAAATTATTTTTTTCTTCGCCACGTCCACAAAAAACAATCGACTCGTCAAAGTCTTTTGAATTCACACGAACCATGATGCTATCGTTCTTATCAAAATATACATATTGATATTCGGGTTCGTGTTTAAAGGAATAAAGTCCGGGAGCAAGTGAGTCGAATTGTGTAAAAAACCGATTGTTTTCGTCAAGTTTTAAGGTGTCAATAACTTCGTTGCCTTTACAGAAAAGTACATAAGGATTATTCGGATTTACTACTTCTCCACCAAAATAAGCTACATATTCACAACCTTTAAACTCGCTTTTACACGAACTAAAGAGAACGATTATTGGGATGAGGAAACTTAAATTTTTTATGTAGCTAAACTTGTGCATTTATTTGAGACTAGTTAACAAAATTAACCCGATACTTTCAATTTTACTGTTAATCTAGCGTTAAAGTTAAATTGTAGTAAATATGCTCTTTTATCGTTAATTACACAACATTATTTCTGATATACTTCTTTTTCAGCTTGCCAGTAAAATATATTTGATTAAAAAAAAACAGACCTCATTATAAATGAAGTCTTGTCTTTTTTTATGAAGTAGCCTTATTGTTTAATAAAGCGCTTTGTGGTGGTTGAAGAACCGTCTGTGACTTGAATTAAATAGGTTCCAGACGTTAGTGTACCTACATAAATTGAATCATTTTCGATATTATTTTTGATCAATTCCTGTCCCATCATATTAAAAATTCTAAACTCAGTAAGATTTTCAGTTGATGAAATATTCAATATCTCTCCTCTAACTGGGTTTGGATATAATTTAAAATCCAGCTTTGAAATGATTTCTTCTTGAATTTTAGCCGTATTCGTAATCGTTACCGTATAATCTTCTACTTCACCATAGGAAAATGATTCACAGGCAGTCGGGGAGCCACTATTTTTCATACTCACTCTCATTCTAGTTGGTCCAAGCAATGCAGTAGTAGGAACAGCGATGTTTCCGTTAATTAATTTTGTTTTAGTCTTAGATTGGCTTAAAACCTGTTCACCTACATCTGCAAAATCACCATCCTGATTAAAGTCAATCCAAATGCAATAGGCTTCTGAAAAAAGTGAATTTGTTGAAGCAGGAGTTATAAAAACTGCTGTGCTTGTTCCAATGGCTAAATTAGTCGACATTGAAGTGAAGTTTCCATAACCACCATTATTTCCGGAGATGTTATTAATCGAACCCAATTCCACGCTGTTGATATAATCCCGTCCATTACCATTTGATGTACAATATCCTGTAACATTTGACAAAGTAGTAACACTTGCGACATTACTGGCAGCCGAAGTATTTCCTGCCGCATCTTTGGCAACCACATAAAACGTATAAGTAGTTGAAGCTGATAAACCAGAAGCTGTATAAGCTGTTGCTGTTGTTGATGCTTTGAAAACTCCATTTTGATAAATGTTATAACCTGTAACTGCTACATTATC
>JAYTGH010000031.1:0-7875 GCA_043733645.1 Flavobacterium sp.
GGAAAAATCTTGAGGAAAGAAACCTTAACTTTATAGATTTATGAAGAGAATAATTATTAGCGCCATTCTAATTTCAATTTGCGCATGCTCATCCAACAAAAGTGTTACTGCGTCTAATGCAGAAGAATCAAAAGGGATTGTTGCGGCTTCGGTAGGCGAAAAGGATGGTTCTACAATTGAAAAAGCAATAGTTATAAAAGCAAGAAGTGAATCGGATGGTGTAGGAACGGAGTATCGAATGCTCGAAAAAATGTTTCCAAAATATAAAATGAAAAGTCAGGGCACATCTTCGAAAGGTTCTAAAAGCTACGATGTAATGTCAATAGTCACAGCTGACAATGTTGACAAGGTAATTTATTTTGACATTACTAATTTTTACGGCAAATTTTAGTTTTTAAAAACCCATTAAAAAACGTCCCGATAATAGCTATCGGGACGTTTTTTGATTTGAAACAAACACATTATTTCTCCATTTTGAAATAGTAATCGGCTGAATGTTTTCCGCTGCCATAAATAGTGTAAAAAATACTTACAGCCAATGTCACTAGTGAAATGATTAAGTTGGTAACATTCATATCTCCAATAAAATTTATTAAAACAGCACCAAGAAAAATAGGCAGTTGCGCTATTAATGCCCAACGTGTCAACAATCCGAAAACAATCATAATGCCACCCATAATATGAGCTGCAGCAATATAATGGAAGGTTAGCATACCGCCCATAAAATTACTTACTGGAGCAATTAAATCTTCAAAATCCCGACTATTACTGACGAAATAACCGCCTTTGTAAATTAAAAAAATGCCTAAAATAATTCTGATAGCGTCGAACCAAATCGTAGAGTGAGCATTAGCCCATTTGTTCAAACCTTTTACTGAAGTATCCATAATAACAAAGTTTAAAATTTAATCTAAGTTACTATTTTTTAATAACATATAAAAAATTACAACAATAAAGTTATCGATGGATTAGTTAACATTTAATAATCTATATTCTTCTATTCGTTAGTACTTTGTTCGGGACAGCTTCGATACATGTTCGGGATTGTGCTATTAAAACCTTGCTTTTTCCGAACAAGGTCAGAACAAGTTAAGAGCCAAGTACGACCTTAAAAATGTCGAATGTTAACCGGATTACTATTAAGGTGTAAAGTTTCTGATAATTAATTAACATTAATATAAAAATCATTGGTCAAGACGTCTACATCTTCTATTTTCTTAATGCTATATTTTGTTTTTTCCCATGTATTTTTTGGATAAAGGCGGTATTTTTTTCCTTTAATTTTAATATCAACTGGCATATCAAATTTAGTTTCATCTGCTCTCCAACGAAATTCTAATTTGCTTTTGGTTTTTCTTAATTCAAGCTTTGGAATTGCAGCATATTTAAGATATTGGTTAAAAACTGGAGTCAGATTCATTCTAGTTTCGGTATTAAAAAAGATGACAACGGTTTCGGTATCAATTATTTTATTATGAAATGTTTGAGAGTATTTCAATAGTGTTTTCCACCATTTGGCATCATCATTTATAACATGTCTTAAAGTGTTTAAAAAAAGCGCACCTTTATCATACATATCACTAGAACCTTCTTTGTTCACGCCATAAGCTGCAATTATTGGGCTGGTATTTTCAATACTTGTCTTTAATCCATTTATATATTGTTGTGCTTTTTCAGAACCATATTGACATTCAACATAAACGGATTCGCTATAGCAGGCAAACCCTTCGTGTATCCACATATCGGCAGAATCTTTTGAAGTAATACTGTTTCCGAACCATTCGTGAGCACTTTCATGAATTGTAATATAGTCAAAAAGAAGTCCAATTCCTGTCCCAGACAAATCTGTTCCTAAATAGCCATTTACATATTTATTACCATAAGCCACAGCACTTTGATGTTCCATACCTAAATAAGGAGTTTCTACCAATTTATAGCCATCTTCAGGAAATGGATAAGGTCCAAGTTTACTCTGAAAGCAATCCATCATGGGTTTTACTTCTTCAAAATGTACTCGAGCTTTGGCTTCGTTTTCTGGCAATACATAATAATCCAAATCCAATCCTTTGTAGTTTTCATGGATATGAGCATAATTGGCAATGTTAACAGTTATAGAATAAGTGTTTATTGGATTTTTTACCTCCCAATCCCAACGTGTATAGCCGTTTTTTAAATCTTCACTACCTGTTAATCTTCCGTTGGAAACATCCATAAAACCATTTGGAACTGCTACTTTTATTGTTGCGCCAAAATTGGGTTCATCGCTTTGCGAATCTTTGCAAGGATACCACAAACTGGCTCCGGTGCCTTGGCAAGCCACACCAATCCAAGGTTTTCCCTGACTATCTTTTGCATAAACAAAACCGCCGTCCCACGGTGCTTTTTTGGCAATGATAGGTTTTCCTGAATAATAAAATTTCAAACTCTGTTCAGATGTTGGACTTAAAACAAAAGGAAAATCAATAAAAACGGCATTGAATTCTCTTTTATAATTTAATTTTTCAGCCTTGAAAACGATAGAATCTATCTGCATGTTTTCAAACAAATCTAATTGTATTTTTGAAGTACTATTGACAACTTTAAAGGTAATGTTATTAAAGCCAACAACTGATTTTTCTTCGGGGCTTATCTTGATGTTCAAATCATAACGAAGCACATCAAAACAAGTTCGTTCCGGACGTAATCCGCCCTGTAGCGTATCTTTATGAGTAGTCGTTTCTTGAGCAGAAAGAAGCTGAAAACTGCTTATGATGAAGCAAAAGAGCAATACTTTTTTCATAGAATTAAGGATAGAAATCTTAAGAATTAGTAGATTTGTTTTTGGTTTTGTTACAATATAATCAAACCTGAATCACACCCAAATTAAATTTCTTTTCAATAGGTGAGTGGTTGGCTGCTTCGATTCCCATAGAAATCCATGTTCGGGTTTCTAGTGGATCTATGATAGCATCTGTCCATAATCGTGCGGCAGCATAATATGGAGAAACCTGTGCATCATAACGTGCTTTTATTTTATCAAAAAGTTCTTGTTCTACTTTTTCGTCTACGGTTTCACCTTTCGCTTTTAGCGAAGACGCTTCTATTTGTGCCAATACCTTCGCAGCTTGAGTTCCACCCATAACAGCAAGTTCGGCACTTGGCCAAGCAAATATTAATCTTGGATCATACGCTTTTCCACACATGGCATAATTTCCGGCACCGTAAGAATTACCAACAATCACCGTAAATTTTGGTACAACCGAGTTGGAAACTGCATTTACCATTTTGGCTCCATCTTTAATGATTCCGCCATGTTCCGATTTACTTCCAACCATAAATCCGGTAACATCTTGTACAAATACTAACGGAATTTTCTTTTGATTGCAATTGGCAATAAAGCGCGTGGCTTTATCGGCAGAATCAGAATAAATCACACCACCAAACTGGATTTCTCCTTTTTTGGTTTTAGAAACTGTTCGCTGATTGGCGACAATTCCAACTGCCCAACCATCAATTCTGGCATAGCAGGTTATTATTGATTTTCCGTAATCAGGTTTGTACATATCCATTTCTGAATTATCGACCATGCGTTTGATGATTTCCATCATATCGTATTGGTCGGTACGTGATTTGGGAATTATACCATAAATTTCTTTTTCATCCAGCGCTGGTTTTTGTGCTGGCTCTCTGTTGAAACCTGCTTTCTCATAATCGCCAATTTTCCCGACGATGCTTTTTATTCTGTCTAAAGCATCTTTATCGTCCTTGGCTTTATAATCAGTCACACCCGAAATTTCGCAGTGTGTTGTGGCTCCACCCAATGTTTCGTTATCTATGTTTTCTCCAATCGCTGCTTTTACTAAATAACTTCCGGCCAGGAAAATACTTCCGGTTTTATCTACAATCATTGCTTCATCACTCATTATCGGAAGATAGGCTCCGCCAGCAACGCAACTTCCCATAACAGCTGCAATTTGGGTAATTCCCATACTGCTCATGATAGCATTATTTCTAAAGATGCGTCCAAAGTGTTCTTTATCTGGAAAAATTTCATCCTGCATTGGTAAATAAACGCCAGCAGAATCGACTAAATAAATTATTGGTAACCGATTTTCCATGGCGATTTCCTGTGCACGAAGATTCTTTTTTCCGGTAATCGGAAACCAGGCTCCGGCTTTAACGGTGGCATCATTGGCAACAACTATGCATTGTTTTCCTTTGATATAACCCATTTTTACCACAACACCGCCCGAAGGACAGCCACCGTGTTCCGCGTACATTCCGTCTCCGACAAAAGCACCAATTTCTATGCTTTTTGCTTTCGCGTCAAGCAAATAATCAATACGTTCCCGAGCCGTCATTTTACCTTCGACATGTAGTTTTTCGATGCGTTTTTCTCCGCCACCAACCCTTACTTTGGCAAAGCGTTGCTTTAAATCGGTTAGTAAAAGTTTGTTATGATCTTCGTTCTTATTGAAGTTGATGTCCATGGGTTTTATTTTATATCACTACGTTCAGCATTATGGGTATTTCCGAATGTCCACTAGACATTCTCCTCTTAATATCAAATGCGCTAAAATACGAAAACGTTTTCAATAAGATAAAGCAGTATATTTGATTTTATTTGATAACATTGAAAAAGCTTTTTTAATTTGTTAATATTCCCTTAACATTAGAAGAATACATTTGCACTGTAAAAACGAAATAAAAATGACTTTAAACAATATTTTCCAATTTTTAGTTCCAAAGGATAAAAAGTTCTTTCCGTTATTTGAACAAGCAGCCGCTGGTTTAATTTTATTAGCAGAAACATTGCACGAAGCAGTAAACGCACCAAAAGCAGAAAGGGAAGAATATTTCAGAAAAATTGAAGAATTAGAAGCCGAAATAGAAGAAATCACACATAAGACCCACTTAGAATTAAGCCGAAACTTTATCACACCCTTTGACCGTGAAGACATTCACTCGTTAATCAAAGCCATTGATAATGTGGCTGATAATATGCATGGTGCAGCCAGTAGAATGCGTTTGTATCAAGTAGAGAAAATCACCAAATCTATCCGTAAGTTAACCGAGATTAATTTGGAAGCCTGCCAATTAATTGGTCTTGGTATCAAAGAATTGAAAGCGATGAACCACAAAGCCATAAAAGATACGTGTAAAAAAATCAACAAATTAGAAAGCAAAGCTGATTCTGTATTTGATAAAGCGGTAGCTGACATTTTTGAAAATGAAACTGATGCTAAAAACGTGATTAAATACAAAGAAGTCCTATCTGCTTTGGAAATGGCTTCCGATAAATGTAAAAGTGTTTCCAATGTAATGGAACAAATCTCAGTTAAGCACTCATAAAATAATCAATTAGGAAATTATGACTTTACTAATTGTAATTATAGTCCTTGCCTTGATATTTGATTATATCAACGGTTTTCATGATGCTGCTAATGCCATTGCTACCATTGTGGCAACCAAAGGATTAACTCCTTTTCAAGCTGTGCTTTGGGCAGCTTTCTTTAACTTTTTGGCTTTCTGGGTATTCGGATTTGGAGTTGCCGATACAGTAGCTAAAACTGCGGATACTATGCAAATAGATTTAGTAGTTATCTTAGCAGGTGTTGTTGCAGCTATCGTTTGGAATTTATTTACTTGGGCTTTAGGAATTCCATCTTCATCTTCACATACACTTATTGGAGGTTTTGCCGGAGCAGCTATTGCACACGCCATATCTGTCCATGGTTTTTCTGATTATATAATTATCGACGAAACGGGTGCGCAAATTACCAAACATTGGTATAGTATAGTCAATTGGTATTCGTCAGGAAAAGACGGTGGATTGCCAACAGGAGTTCTGGTTATTATTTGTTTTATTGCTTTGGCTCCAATTATTGGGCTACTGCTTTCGTATTTTATTTCGATATGGTTTATGTATTCTTCCAGAAAGAGTATTTATCCAAAGCTATTTACCGTAGGATTAATGGGATTAACCTATTGGTTTATTTCTTATGAATTTACAACGGATATCGAAAAACCTAGATTTGAATCTCATTTGCTTAGTGTTATGGCTGAACCATCCAATATAAAATGGATTATTGTTGGAATAATTGTAACCAGTATCAGTATATTTTGCTTGCGGTTTAGTAGTTTATCCATATCAAAATCGTCATCAATCTTAAAAAGACTTCAATTGCTGACTTCAGCTTCATTTAGCTTAGGTCATGGTGGAAATGACTCTCAAAAAGTTATGGGAATCATTGCTGCTGCCGTAACGGTTTATGTTCACAAAGCAGGAATTTTAGCATCAGCAATGCCAACGTGGCTGAGTGTAGATATTGAAAAAGGGGAAATGCCTTCCTGGATTCCTTTAGCATGTTATACGGTTATTGCATTAGGAACCTTAAGTGGTGGATGGAAGATAGTAAAGACAATGGGGTCCAAAATCACTAAAGTAACTGCTTTTGAAGGTGTTGTTGCAGAAACCGCAGGTGCTTTAACCTTATTCTTGACAGAACATTTCAAAATTCCGGTATCAACTACACATACTATTACAGGCTCTATTATTGGAGTTGGAGTAACTAAAAGGCTTTCCGCCGTTCGATGGGGAGTTACCGTTAAGCTTCTTTGGGCTTGGGTATTAACCATACCTGTTTCGGCTGTTTTAGCGGCATTGGTTTATTATTTATTAAAGACATTTATCTAAAATATAGACTTCTTAAAATTTTAACTCCTATAGTGAACCCATAGGAGTTTTTTTGTTCATTTTTTTTAATGATTTTGTAATCCCATTACTAGTAAGACTTAGTAAGTGTCCAATGTTAAGTTTTTCGTTGAAATGAAAACTTAACATTGGCGGATTGTTTTAAACAGTATTTTTGTTAATATAGAATTTACATTGAATTAACATTAAGTTTAACACACGCAATAAAAATATGATAGATAACAACGGAACACCACAAGAAGAAGTATCCAAAACTGAAGCAAAAGTTGAGGAAACCAAACCAGAAGTAAAACCAACTCGTACTAGAACAGCTGTAGTAAAAACTCCTGCAATAAATCAGGGAGCTAAATCAACTCTTACCAGAAGAACTATAGCAAAAACACCGGCAACAAATCAAGGAGCTGCACTAACACGTACCAGGACCAGAACTGCAACACCAGCAGTGAAAAAAGAAGTTAAACCGGAAGCTATTGTAGTTAATGCTACTCCTTCCAATGAAGCAACTGTAGAAAATATGAAAGATTCAGACAAAGAAAAAGCTAAAAAAGCTAAGGCAAAGGAAAAAGATAAAAAGGAAAAAGCCAAGAAAAAGGAAAAGGCTAAAAAAGAGAAGCAGAAAGCTAAAGACAAGGGAAAAAAGAAAAAAGCTAAAGCTAAAGAGAAAGCCAAAAAAGCTAAAGCTAAAAAGAAAGCAAAAGCAAAGAAAAAATCAAAATCTAAAAAGAAAAAATAATAGAGTGAATTAGTAAAACCGATAGTTATGCTGTCGGTTTTTTATTTTTAGTACACAATTAACAATTGTTTCGTTCTCGATTTCATAAATTTATAAATTAAAACATTATTCATTATGAAAACTAAATTTCTTTTACTAGCGCTGTTGATGCAAAGCACCTTTGCTGTTTTTTCGCAATCTAAAACGGTTGAATATAAGGATGGAAGTCAGCTGTTGAGTGGCATTAGTGTTAAACCTTCCAAAGCATTAAAAAACAAACCAGGCATACTAATTCTTCCCGCATGGATGGGAATTGACGACCATGCAAAAGACAGTGCGAATAGATTAGCTAAATTAGGCTACACAATTTTTGTTGCCGATATATATGGTGCTGATCAACGTCCGAAAAACTATCAGGAAGCGGGTCAAAAAGCGGGTTATTTCAAGAAAAATATAAATGAATATCAAA
>JAYTGH010000032.1:0-2847 GCA_043733645.1 Flavobacterium sp.
TGCCAGCAAAGCTTATGCAAAAATTTCAATGCGTTTAGTTCCAAATCAGGATTGGAACGAGATTACCGACATGTTCACCAAACATTTTGAAAGCATCGGACCAAAATCGGTTAAAGTAAAAGTAACGCCACATCATGGAGGACAAGGTTATGTAACACCAATCGACAGTATTGGCTACAAAGCTGCTAATAAAGCATATACTGAAACTTTCGGAGTTCCGGCAATTCCGGTTCGTTCCGGTGGAAGTATTCCGATTGTAGCGTTATTTGAAAAAGAATTGAAGTCAAAAACAATCTTGATGGGATTCGGATTGGATTCCGATGCGATTCATTCACCAAACGAACATTTCGGTATTTTTAATTATTTAAAAGGTATTGAAACGATTCCGTTATTCTACAAGTATTTTGTCGAGTTAAGTAAATAATCTGCTTTTTAATTATATTTTATTTATCTTAGGTACTTACTTTTTATAAGTATTCTATTCAAGAATTAAAAAGCGGAAAAAATGTAGTGGGAAAAGAGTACTTTAAAAAGACTTTTTACTTATATAAGATGTGTCACAATTAACTTGCTCAATAAACTTGACACAAAAGCGTTACATTTTTTATTGCGAGAAAAGATTTGACACAAAAGTGTGTCAAAGTTGTCGAACCTTAAAAAATTGACACAGCAAAAAGATATATGTATTATTCCTAATAAAATCATTAAATCCGCTCCAATCAAGCGGATTTTTTAGCTCTAAAAACAAATATATCAGCAGCTTACAATAAACTTCAAGTTTTGGCGTTATATTTGTATAATCATCATCATCAAAAAATCATCATCATGTTAAAACGTTTTTTCCTCCTGTGTTCAGGTGTCGATAGTGACATCGTGAACTCCTGCTCCAACGGCGAGCAAAACAAGTATGCCGGCATTGGCGCCACAGTTTTCTTCACAGCAGTTATGGCATTTATTGCCGGTAGTTATGCACTTTACACCGTTTTTGATAATCCTTATATTGCTATTGCATTTGGAATAGTTTGGGGATTTTTAATTTTTAATCTCGATAGATTCATTGTTTCAACGATAAAGAAAAGAGATAGTTTTCTGGATGAATTCATTCAGGCTTCTCCCCGAATTGTGTTGGCGATTATCATTGCTATTGTAATCTCAAAACCATTGGAAATCAAAATCTTCGAAAAGGAAATCAGCACCGTCATCTTGAAAGAAAAAAATGAAATGGCTATTGCCAATAAAAATCAGGTTGCCAATTATTTCAAAACCGATGTCGATAAAAACAAAGCCGAAATGGATAGTTTGAAATCGGGTATTGCCAAAAAAGAAAAAGAAGTAGCTGGTTTGTATCAGTCCTATATTACCGAAGCGGAAGGCTCAGCCGGAACCAAAAAAATAGGTAAAGGCCCAATATATAAAGAAAAAAGAATCGCTCATGATTTAGCTGAGAAACAATTGGATTCATTAAAAATCAATAACGCAAAAATCCTTGCCGATAAAGAAGCAAGAGCCAAAACCTTGCAAACTGATTTGGATAAAAAAGTAACCGAAACCCAACCTATCATTGATGGTTTCGATGGTTTGATGGCGCGAATCAATGCTTTAGGAAAATTGCCTTCATTACCTTCGTTCTTTATCATGTTGTTGTTCTTAGCGATAGAAACATCACCAATCATTGCCAAATTATTATCGCCAAAAGGCGAATACGATTTCAAGCTGGAAGATTTAGAAATGGGAATCAAAAATGTAATCTCGCAAAACCGTTATCAAAGTGAATTGCAGAAGAAAACCGATGCCGATATTTATGATAAAGTCTACGCCGACATCCGGGATGACAAGGAATTGTACAACTACAAGAAAAAAGGCGCAACCGAATTACTCAAACTTCAAGCGGATGGTTTTGTAGAAAAACAGAAGAAGTCAATGTCTTAAAAGGCATTAGGCACTAGTCAAAAGGCAATAGTAAGGAATTCTTAGCTATTGCCTTTTGGCTAATTACTGCTGACTATTTTCAATTTCGTCACGTAATTTTTTGGTTAGGCTTTTATAAACCAAATCATAGGAATGATTTATCAGTTCACACATCATTTTATCATTGACATCAGATTGAAAATCAACAGTATTCCAATGAATTTTACTCATGTGATAACCTGGTTTTATTGCTTCATATTCGGCCCGAAGTTCTTCACCGCGTTCTGGGTCGCATTTCAAATTCAAAGCCGGTGTTCCCTTTTCCCATTCCTTAAGCGAAGTCAGGCAAAACATTTTACCTCCAACTTTAAATACCAACGTATCTTCATCAAACGGGAAATGTTCGGTTACTGCTTTTTTGGAAAGGCAAAATTCGTATAATTGCTGAATGTTCATTTGTCTTACTACTTAATTCTCATTACTTAATACTAATTACTTTCTCCATCATTTTTTCGGGATGAGCCAATGGTGTAAATTCGAATTTTTCATACAAAAAATGCGCATCTGAAGTAGCCAAACGCCAAATCTTCACTTTTTGCAATTGTGGTTCTTTCATCATGGAATCAATCAGAATGGAAGAATATCCTTTTCCACGATATTTTTCATCAATAAAAACATCCATTAAATATGCAAAAACAACATAATCGGTAACAACTCTGGCAAAACCAATTTGCTCATCATCCAAATAAATTCCGAAGCAAAACGATGCGTCGATTGTTGTTTGAACTTCGCCTATCGTTCGTCCCGCTGCCCAATAAATGTCCTTCAAAAAGTTTTGGATAAACGGAACATCAAGTTTGCTTTTATCAGTGGAAACACACACGAGCCCTTTGGGCGAATTGGCGGAGCAAATCATAGTTGATACAAAACAGGTTTACT
>JAYTGH010000033.1:0-7853 GCA_043733645.1 Flavobacterium sp.
ACAATAACTTCACACACTCAAAAAATACAAAATTGAAAACCTTAACAGGGGGTGGTCAGTTGCCAGTGAAATGACTGGTCAGTTCGAGTGAAATACTCAGGATTGATTTATTCACCAGAAAAAATCACAAAGAGTTAATCGTAGAGTCTTTGGATTACTGCCAAAAAAATAACGGCTTGCATATTTATGGCTGGTGTTTGATGCAAAGTCATTTGCACTTAATTGGAACTACAGATAATGGTTTTGAAACTGGCCTTTCGTTTGAGACAGCCCGTTTCTTAGTTACTTCCTACTTACCGGTTGGTCGTTCGTTTAAGACGGTGAACCTTGAATGGTGGATTAGAAATAGCACTACACCAAACAAATAATTTCCAAATTGTTTGAAGCGAGGAAGAAATACTGCACAGCGATTCGTTGTTCTACATGCCAACTCAGAACTTCTAAAGTGGTCCGTGAGTTTCATTTTTATTTACTTACTCGTTGCTTTTTAAAACTATTGGTTCTTCTTTAATTATTATTATTTTTAAATCGGTTGATGCTGGTCCATTTATTACTTTTCCTTCGGTGGTGAAACGTGAACCGTGCATTGGGCAATCAAAAGTTTTTTCATCGGCATTCCACTGTAATATTGCACCCAGGTGCGGACAAACGGCTGTACAAGTGTGAAGATTATTTTCTTCATCCCGGTACACGGCAATTTTTTTGATGCCTGAAGAAATGATAGCTCCTTCCCCCGGTTTTAGTTCATCAGCCTGTTTTATTTCTTCAGCCGTAAACCAATCGGCATATTGTGCAACCATGTTTCCAACTTCGTGTAAATAATCACCTGTTGTTTTTAAGGTGATTCGTGACGGGCTATACATTTTAATCCACGGATTTTCTTTTTCCATGATTATATCATTTATAATCATTCCGCCAAGTGTTCCGTGTGTCATACCGTTACCGGAATCACCTGTGATGATGTAAATATTATCGTCTCCCGGATTTTTTCCGATGTATGCTAATGAATCAACTGGTTCCATAACCTGTCCTGACCATTTGAATTCTATTTTTTCAATGGCGGGAAAATTCTTTCTTGTCCATTCTTCAAGTTTGGTGTAACGGTCTTCTTCTTTAATATCCTCATCATCTGCCTGCCCGGTGCGGTGGTCTTCACCACCCGAAATGAGCATATCATATTGTTCATTAAATTCTTCTAACCGAACATAGTGGTAGGGTTTTGAAATCCATTTTGAATCGTGGTCGCCTGTATCCCACCATAAAGAGTACGGTAATTTTCCTTTCGGAATTTTTGCAGCTATTACATAAGAGCGATATGGCCACTGCTTGGTGTGCATGGCAACCCAGTCATTAACAGGAGTGTTGGTTGCCACAACAATGTGATTAGCTTTTATTTTGAAACCGTTTGCGGTTGCTCCTTCCTTAGTAATGCTTTCGGCTTTTGTTTCAGTGTAAATTTTTCCGCCCAATTGTATAAAGGCTTCTGCCAATCCTTTTATATAAAGAAGAATATGAAACTGCGCCTGATTGGGAAATTTAATGCACCATTTATCTTGGTCTGCTACAATACCGGGAACAGGGTTTATCATCTCGGTAACAAGGCCGGCACGATGTGTTGCTTTATATTCTTCCTGTAAAGTTTCGTTGGTATCAGAAGCATGCGAAAACAAATAGCCGTCCACTCTTTTAAAATGACAACTAATATTATGCTGCTTAACTGTATTGTCTATCCATTCAATTGCTGCTGTATGACTTTGTGCGGCTAATTTTGATGTGGGCTGGTCGAAAGTCTTTTCTAATTCAAAATAACGGTCATCAAGGGCACATGTAAGATGTGCTGTGGTTCTTCCTGTTTCACCACTGCCTATAAATCCGTCTTCAACTAAAATTACCTTGCGTCCTTCTTTTGCAAGACAATAAGCAGAGGTAAGTCCGGCAATACCGCCACCAACAACTAAAATGTCTGTTTCAATATCGTTGCTTAACTTTTCAAAACCTATTGGGTTTTTTGCTGATTCAAACCAAAAGGAAAGGTTATAGCCTGACGTGATGTTACCGCTCACGTTTTGTTCTATTTCGTTTTTATTTTCTTCCATTTTATATATTCGTTTAAGAAATTTTATGTAATCTTTAATACCGATTAACGAATAAGAGAAGTGCCTGCCTTTTCGTTTGCGGAGATACCCCAAACCCAGGAGGAGGAGAGTACATTTTCAATCAGGCATTTATTTCTTTTTCTCTTCTTTAAATTTATCTGGAAATTGTTTTATAATTCCACTTGCAAGTATGGTCCCCATTTCTACCATGTGTTGACTTGCTTCATCAAATTTTATTACTGAATTAGTATAATCATTTTTTAATAAATAAATTGCATAAGCTGTAGTTTGGTCTATGTGCGTTTTCATCATCGGTTGGGTTGCAGTTGCCGACCAATTTTTTGGGTTTGCCGCAGTTAGAAAATCGGCAATATCCTTAGCGTTTGCATACCAATCGGCAAGGGCTTTGTCTAAAGCTATTTTGTCGTTGTTTTTTGCAGCAGTAAGCACCGGTATAGCCTGATTGATGTGGATGGTTAAAAGTGCTGCTAGTTTATCACCCGCTTCTTTTCCGTAAAAAGGTACAATGGCAGCACCAATATCTTTTTGATTTTGTAATAATCCGTCTAATGAAGGTTGTAAGGCCGTAGGGTTATGGTAGAATGCATCAACCGTTGCATAAGTCCAAATCATGTGGTCTGCCCACAATTTTTGCATGGCTGTATGCAGTTGTTGGGTTTTGCTATCCTTTCCACATAGCTCACACATTAAAGGTGATGGCATTTTGCTTTTTGTAAAGCTCGACAAAGTTAAAAATGAAAATCCTACAATTGCCAATACACTGAATACTTTTTTCATTTTATTTTAGTTGATGCTGTTAATGAGTTTTCACAACTGTATAAAATTATCGTATTCGAGTGTATGAAACATTACAGAATCTTAGGGATGAATTACATAATTCACGTATTGCGTTAGATTCTTGATTCTGCGATACAATGACCGCAAACGTATTAGGCTTGCTGCCGCTTCAATCGAAGATAGTGCTTTCTTTGACTGACAGCAAGCCGATGTTATGCGGTCGGCTTTCTTTTATTTAGTCTATTTGTCCAGTGGTTTCCATTTTCCTTTTTTGAAATAAACGCTATTAAACTTAGGTGAGTCAAATACTAAATAAAAGCTCCAAGCACTTCGATAAGTGGTCGGGTTACTTGTCATAATGTGGTGCGGTGGTTGCTCGATATTAATTATAAGTCTTTCCGAGCTATAAGGTTTGGTCGTTGTAATTGTCCCCCGATACGTTTTTAATATTTTCTCATTATCTGTCACGTAGAAATAAATTGAATCATTCTCTTTTATTTCAAATCTAAAATTGTCGTATTGCCAGTCTGTTTGTCTGCCCTTAAAATAGTTACGGTTAACAATATATTCTCCGTAATAATCTTTCTTGTCAAGTTCCTTTTTGTCGGTCAATAAGCGAATAATAGTTCCAAAAATAAAAAGTCCGAATAAGCCAAGCCAAAAGTAACCGACTATTTTTCCATAGATTTTATTTTTTGTCACCAACCAAGTTAACAACAGTATCCCTGTCAGTGGAGCAAGTATGAAAAGGAAGAATAAAAATGCCAATTACTTTCTTGTTAATTGTTGGTTGTGTCGTCTTTTAAGCTGCCGCATAACGAAGTAGGAATTAAAGAAGTTAATTTTTGATGAGTTAGAAACCTGACTGCTCACGCAAAATGATTGAAACAATTAAACTCTCTAACATTCTGTTTTCATGAGTTGTAATCATTTTTCAAAATGCAGACTTTATACTGCTTATGTAAACTTAACGAACTTTCGCTGCCCTCCAAAAATTAATTTCTTTTAATTTTATTGTTAGCTGCTGGCAAGCGTTAGCAATGAAACTGACTCTTCAATAAGTTTCACTTGAAACTGTAAGTTATTGGTTGTTTATATTAAAACTGGCAAAAAAAATAACCGATCTTTGTTACAAAATAATCATAAATAAAATGACTATGTACTCGAAATGGAAAAACTTGATTTTGACAGTATGCATTGGGCTGGCAATGTTGGCTGTAAGTTGTACTAAAACTCCACAAGCATGTTTCGTAACCGATAAAGGAAGTGCCAATACGAAAGTGAATGAAGAAATTCAATTCGATGCAAGTTGCAGCAAAGATGCTGACAGCTATTCTTGGAGTTTTGGAGATGGGACGTCTCAAACAGGCTATTTAACAAAACATAAATACCCAAATGCAGGAAGTTATACTGTAGTATTAACTGCAAATCATAGTAGTAAGTCTACTACCATAAGCCAGGTTGTTACTATTATCAATTAAGAACCGTGGTTGTTTTTGCTTGCCGTATAACGTTTGAAAGATTTATGAAGTAAAAAAAAGAAGGGATTAGAAACTCCGCCGCGGAGGATCGTTTACCTACACTGTTTATTAGAAGCTCGACTCTTTGTTTACCTCTCAAAACTTGTACCGCCCTTCAGCGGGAGCCCTTCTTTTTTTTATTTCTTCTAATCTTACTGTTATGCGTTCGTGCTATTCTGTCCATGAAGCACTACTGTTTAATAAACTTTTGCAATCTGTTTTGAAACCTGACCAAATAAATTCCGCTTGATAAATCAGTAGTGTTTATTGTTTGTTTTTTTTCAGAAACTGTTTGTGTTAAAACATTTTCTCCGATTGAATTATAAATTTCAATCGTTTCATTTTTATTTTTTAATTCTGATAATATAATGTTGATAAAATCAGTTGACGGGTTTGGAGAAATTCCAAATGAAAACTGTGCTGAATGCAAATTAAAAACGGAAGTTGAAACTCCAAAAATGTTTTCATAATTTTCTGCATACTGATAAGTTGTTGCGCAAGTGCTAACAGCATCCCAGTTAATGCTCCATGTCATCATACCTCGTAGTGTCGGGTATCCGCCTGCCTGTGCTAATATGTATGAGCCGGGCTGCACACCTATTCCTCTTAAATAATCTATTGCAGCTTTTACTGCAGCAGTGTCTGTAAATCCGCCACCTGCAGCATTTGAACAGGCAGGCAGGCCGATTGCCACTTTGTTTGCAGGCAATCCTGCAAACATTCCACCTGCTGTATTGAATCCCTGTATGACTGCCTCGGTCATAGCAATAATAAAGTCAGCTGTACTTTGCGTGTAAACATTTCCGTCAATGCCAAACATGCTTCCGCTGTTGTAAAGTTGCACATGCAGTATTTCAAGCGAATCGCGCAAAGCATGTATCACGGGCAAGTATGCTCCCCAAATACTTCCATAAGCAGACATGCCACCCTGTACAAATGCAGTTTCAGGGGCCATTGTCAGAATCAATCTTTTATTGTGAGCCGCATAATAATCGCTCATTATTTGTTTAATGGCATAAATAAGATTGATGATTTTAGAATCAATAGGAGAAGAAATTGTTCCGCCTGTAACAGAAATTGAGATTCCTTCAAAGTCAATGTCAATTCCATCAAAACCATACGTGTTTAGAATCGTGTCCATTGTTGAAATGAATGTATCACGCTCCGCTATGTTGTCCAATGAAATGGCTGAAGTCGCTCCACCCATGCTTATGATTATTTTCTTGCCCTGACTTTGTAAAGTTTGAATCTGACCGATAAGTGTTGCTGGTGAAACCTGGTCGGGAATAAATTCCATTTGATAATCTGTTCCGAAATGCGGCACAGCAAACGCAACATCAATTATGTTGTAACGCGAATCAATTTGGTCAAGCTGAATATATGGAGCGTTTGCATCATTCCAATTTTGCCAATAACCGATTAAGGCAGGATTTGGATTTTGAGCTGTTGCAATTATTCCAGTAAGCAGAAATAATGCGAATAGTGTAATTATCTTTTTCATTGTCGTATTTTATCTAGCTTGTCAAAGTTAATTTCTTGTACAAATGTATCAAGTTTATATTATGCGCATGCGCTACTCTTCGTTCAAAGCACAACTGTTCGTGTTCGCACAAAGTTTGATAGAAGTACAACTGTTTGTTTACCACTCAAAGCCCCCTTTTTAAAAATTTCTTTTAATCTTTCTGTTATCAGCCACTCTACTGTTCGTCCGAAGCTCGTCAGTTTGAAGTTCGCACCAAAGGTTGTTAGAATTATTTACTCTCATTTATCACTTTTTTTCTTGTTGCAGGTTGTTTCTTAAGATGAGTTGGAACTGTCTTTCGGATTACTTCCAATCCTTTCAAGTAAATTTTTTCAGTTGTCTTCGATTCAATTTCGTCAACTAATAGTGTGTCACCCAAAATTCCGATGTAACAAGATTGTGATGCAGTCCAAATATCAATACCTAAAAGTGTATCAGGTAAGCAGAACGCTAATACAAATTTTAAATAGACAGGTGGGTTTGAATCTTTGACTTTATATCCGCAAAATGAAATTGGAGTTCCGTTTTGTAAATAGAAAATCGTATCAGGTTTCGTGTCGGCTTTTATTTGCGATTCAGCACACAAACAAGTTTGTTTGTTCGTCTGACCAAACAATGAAACAGAAATTGTCAAAAGAATTAAAGTCAAAATGTTTTTCATTGCTCTTGTGATTTTGTCTTATCAATTTTATTTTCTGTGAAATTAGTTTTCACTAGCGTTGCGTCTTAGTTAGAAGATTTCCAATTGATTAAGATAAGCTTCCTTATTTTCTTTCCAATTTTCAAACTTAAATGTTTCTGCTAATGGAGTTTTTTCAAATGGAGCAATGCTAATGTATTGTAATATTTCATAAAGAGAGTTAGAGATTTTTAATTTCTTTTTAGCTATTGCTACTATTACATATACTGAAATAGCTACCCATATTTGCGACCTTACTGCATTTTCATTCTGCCCCCAAAAGGATTTAATTTTCAAATGTTGTTTTATCCATTTGAAAAATAGTTCAACTTGCCACCTACTTTTATAAAGCTTGGCAATTGTCTCTGCTTTTACCTTTTTATTATTTGTAAGAAAGACAAACGTCCTTTCAAATTCAGAATCATAATATTTAATTCTTCGAATATTTTCAGGATAATTTATTTTGCTATAAAATCCTGTGAGTTGGATTTCCTGATCACAAAGAATATTATTTTTTTTGTTCACCAGTTTGGATGTCATTCTCTTAAACCGAAGATTTTCTTTTGCTCTTACAACAAAAAAAGCTTTCTTTAAATGCAATTAATATAGTCGTTCAAAATCTATGTAAGCCTTATCCATCACATAGTACGAGCCTTTTACGATAGGCAGAAGGTCAAGTATATTTACATCATGAACATCACCTTCTGAAATAAAAACAAATTCAGGAATAGGTGTTTTACAATCCAAAAGAGTATGAATCTTTATTGCAGCCTTAGTTGAACGAAATGTCGCCCACCAAAAAACATCCAAACATAAATCAACTGTTGTAGAATCTAAAGCAAATACATCGCCTTTTAAATTTAAATCGAGTTCGTTGGAATCTTTATATAACTCTTTGGCTTGTTCAATTAGTTTTATCCCAAAGTCTTGAAATATTCTCCAATCTCTATTTTCATTTGCTCTTGAAACAGTAGACTTATCAAATACTTTTCCAATTCCTAGGTGAAATAGTTTACTTGAATTTAGTTTCAAACATAACATTGTATCACTCATACTTTCGCGATGAGTCAATTGTCCGAAAGCCAAACACAGAAAATGTTTCCAGCTACTGAACTCTTTGGTTTTATAATTACCTTTATAATGCTTAACAATATTCTTAAAGACATCTTGACTTGCAAATTCAAGTATTTGAGAGAAGGCCATTTTACCTTGGTTCATTATCAGTGTTTTACACAAAG